>JAGHSS010000087.1 GCA_018065745.1 Candidatus Neoflavobacterium equi
ATATTATTGTTAATAGTTGCAGTTTCTGCAGGGTTATGGGGATTTAAATCATTTCAGAAGGAAGATCCTTATAAAGACAAATTGCTTACTGAATTATTGACTTTTGTTCTTGAGAAGGCTCATTACCAGCCGGCAAAGATAGACGATGCATTTTCAAAACAGGTTTACAAAAAATACATGGACAATTTGGATCCATCGCGCAGGTATTTCTTACAAGCCGATATTGATGAATTTAAAAAATATGAGTTGGCCATTGACGACATGATCAATGAGCGCGATTTGAGCTTTTTTGAATTGACCTACAACAGATTGATGTTGCGTATGAAAGAGGCCCAAGACGTTTACAAACAAGTTTTGGAAGAGCCTATTGATTTCAATATTGATGAGCAGGTGAGCACAGACTTTGAGAAGATGGCTTATGCTTCAAATGTTTCAGAGCTTAAAGAGCGTTGGAGAAAACAGTTGAAGTTATCCATTTTATCTTCAGTTTATGATGCAGAAAAATTAGAAAACGATTCTAAAGAGAAAGACCCAAAATATACCGTAAAGACTTTTGCTGAATTGGAAAAGACTTCACGTGAGAAAAGTTTAAAATCTCTAAACGAGTATTTTGAATTTGTGATGGATTTGGAGCGCAAAGATTGGTTTGCAATGTATTTGAATGCCATGGTGGAAACATTTGATCCACACTCCTCTTATATGTCTCCAGACGATAAAGAAAAATATGACGCTAGTATTTCTGGAAGTATTGAAGGAATTGGAGCGCGTTTACAAAAGAAAAATGACTATACAGAAATTTCAGAATTAATCCCTGGTGGACCAGCTTGGAAGAGCAAAGAGGTTGAGCAAGGAGATTTGATCATGAAAGTTGGTCAAGGAAAAGAAGATGCCATTGATATTGTTGGAATGCGTTTGGATGACGTTGTCAAAAAGATCAAGGGTAAAAAAGGTACTGAAGTTCGTTTAACTGTAAAAAAATTAGACGGTACAATTAAAGTTATTTCCTTGATTCGCGATACTGTTGAATTTGAAGAGTCTTATGCAAAATCTACCATAATTGAAAAAGATGGTAAGAAATTTGGTTTTATCTACTTGCCAAAGTTCTACATCAATTTTGAAAATAAAGATGCACGTGATGCCTTTAAAGATGTAGCCAAAGAAATTGAAAATTTAAAATCTCAAAATGTAGATGGTATTGCCATGGATTTGAGAGATAACGGCGGTGGATCTTTACAGACTGTAGTTGATATGGTTGGATTGTTTATTGAAGAAGGACCAATTGTTCAAGTAAAATCATCAAACAAACGCAAAGAAGTTTTGTCAGACCGCGATAAGAAAGTTCAGTGGGACGGACCGTTGGTGGTTATGGTAAATACATTCTCTGCCAGTGCATCAGAAATTTTTGCTGCAGCAATTCAAGATTACAACCGCGGGGTTATTATAGGATCTAAACACACCTTTGGAAAAGGAACTGTTCAAAACATGATTGATTTGAATGGATTTTTGAGAAACAGTCAATATGGTGATTTGGGAGCTTTGAAAGCTACTATCCAAAAATTCTATAGAATTAACGGAGGATCTACTCAGATTGAAGGTGTAAGAAGTGATATTGTTGTTCCAGATCGTTATACTTATATTGATACAGGAGAACGTGATATGGACAATGCTTTGACTTGGGATAAAATTGATCCAGCAAGTTATAAAGTTTTGAAAAACAACTTTAAAGACGCTATTGAACGCAGTAAAAAACGTGTTGCAGCCAACAAACAATTCAAGCTAATTGATGAAAATGCCAAATGGATTTTTGAACGCAAGGACAAAAACGTTTATGATTTGCAAATGGCTAAATTCAAATTGGTTGAGAAAAACGTTGAAGAGCAGATTAAGAAGTACAAGGAAATTTCAAAATATGACAATCATTTAAATTTTGTTACCTTGCCATCAGAAAAAGCACTTTTTGCAAAAGACACTACTTTGGTTGAGCGCGTTGATGCGTGGCACAAGCAATTAAAATCAGATGTTTATGTTGAAGAAGCTATTCAAGTCTTGCAAGACATCAGCCCTAAAAAACGTTTAGTAAAACAATAACAGTCAGATATTTTATATGTCTCAACATACAAATTCATTGACCGCTTTAGCGCTCCAGAGGTTTTTTAAAAACTTCTGGGGCGTTTTAAGTTTGGTATTTATCGTCGTCTTATTTTTTATTTCCCTATTTGCCTATATTATCAGTCCCGATGCTTCTGAAAATGCCAACCAAATGAATTTGAGTATTCATTCTCAGTCTCCAGGATTTGAGGTTTTAGAGTTGCGCATCCCATCAGATCATCCTTATGAAAGCAGTTGGAAAGACTTGTTTTTTGGACACCACAATCAGGATACGTTTGAGCCGATCACTGCATATCGTTTGACCCAAGATTCCATCTTTTACACCCCTTATACACAGGTAGCGGTAACCGGTTTGGAGAAGGGATTGCCCTTGTCTGCATTCCAATTAGAAGACGCGGAAGACATGAGTGCGTACGTCAAGAAGCACACATTTTTATTGGGTACAGACCGTTATGGACGTGATTTGTTGAGTAGGCTAGTGGTAGGTTCCAGAGTTTCTTTGGCCATTGGATTTGTCGCCGTGGCGATATCACTAATCGTTGGTTTATTTTTTGGATCTATAGCTGGTTATTTTGGTGGTAAAGTAGACGCCTTCATTATGTGGTTGGTCAATATTATTTGGTCAATACCTACATTATTATTGGTAATTGCAATCACCTTAACTTTGGGAAAAGGATTTTGGCAGGTTTTTCTAGCCGTTGGATTGACCATGTGGGTTGAAGTTGCACGCGTTGTTCGCGGACAGATCATCAGTGTGAAGGAAAGTCAATATGTCACTGCCGCAAGAGCTTTGGGGTATTCAGATTTGAGAATCATTGTCAAGCATATCCTGCCCAATTGTATGGCGCCTGTCATTGTAATTTCAGCAGCGAATTTTGCTTCAGCAATTTTGGTGGAAAGCGGATTGAGTTTTTTGGGACTCGGCGCACAGCCTCCCGTTCCAAGTTGGGGTGGGATGATCAAAGATCACTATAGTTATATTATCCTTGGCAAGCCATTTATGGCGTTAATACCAGGAATTGCCATGTCCTTGATGGTTTTGGCTTTTATGATGATTGGAAACGCTTTAAGAGACGCATTAGACGTCAAATCATAATTAAAAAAGGGAAACATTACGTTTCCCTTTTTTTATCCTTTATTTTAGCTTTCTGAATTCATTAACAGCCTCCTCGTGCTTCAATTTAATCTTTGTTGCATCAAGCTCCAAATCTTTAATTTTAGCTTCAGATTTTGCAATTTTTAATTCATCTGGCGTGCTTTTAGTTTTTAATTTTTCAAGATTCTTCTTTTCTTCTTCAATTTTATCTTTCAATTTATTGAATTTTTCCTCTTGTTTTTCAACGTTTTTCTTAGCGTCGTTTAATTTTGAAGTCGCCTTTTCAGAAGCTTTCAATTCTTTGTCTGCAATTTTCTTTTTGCCCGCAACCTCTTTCAATTCATTTTTAGCCGTTTTTACCTGCAATTCTGCTTGTTTTTTAGCTTCAGTTGCTTCTTTCAACGCCTTAGTTGTTTCTTTCAGGTTTGATTCAGCATCTTTTAATTTTTGAGTTTGGTTGTTTTCCAACATTTTTAAATCCTGAGCATTTCTTTTTACTTCTTGCAAATTAGTTCTTACTTCTTTGTTTTCAGTTGCAATTTGTAATGTATTTTCTTGTGCTGATGCCAATCCAAAAGAAAGACATGCCATTGCGATCATTAAATTTTTTTTCATTTTTAACGCTTGATGTATTTTTCATTTATATATTTACTAACATACAAAAAACATACCAAAACTTAATAAAAAACCAAATGAACCTACAAAAATTAGTTGTTTCAAGTCTTGTGCTTCTTCCGCTTTTGATTGGGTGTAATACTGGCGAAAACAAAAATGTTGACATTCCTGGATTTCCACCAAAAACCACAACTCAAGAGCAGGTAGCCGTTGAAGATACTGAGCCGATATCAAATTTTGACTTTTATCCTACCTCTACAACTGGTGTTGTAATTCACAGAAATACGTATGCCTATTCTTATAATGAGGACCATGAATTGTCAGAGTGGGTAGCCTATGAATTGGATTCAGAAGACACCAAGTACCACAAGTATGAACGTCCGTTTTTTGAGCAAGACAACAAAGTAGCAACCAAATCAGCTCATTGGAGAAATTACAAAAAGTCAGGATATGACAAAGGGCATTTGCTTCCTGCTGGAGATAGAAGGCGTTCATTTGACGCTTATAAAGAGACTTTTTACACCTCTAATGTTGCGCCTCAGCGCCATGATTTTAACTCAGGAATCATCAATCGTTTGGAGGAAAAAACCCGTTATTGGGCAGGTAAATACGCTGGATTGTATGTCATTACAGGGTGTGTTTTAGAAAAAGGACTGCCAACAATTGGAGATGAGCAGGTTTCTGTACCCAATTATTTTTACAAAATTTTGATGACCAAAGACCAAAAGAAAATGATAGCATTTTTATTGCCTCATCAAGAGTCTAATCAGCCGTTGTACACCTTTGTGACCAGCGTTTCCAAGTTGGAATCCATGACCGGAATTGACTTTTTTGCTGCATTGCCAGACGCCAAAGAACAGCGCATGGAGCAATCAAAAGATTACAAAGATTGGAGTTTCAATTAATTTTTTGATGGCGTTCCTTTTAAATTCGCTGCGCTCATGAAAAGGGCGGGTCTTTTGCTGTATCTTTTCTCCTGTCAGGGACAGGAGAAAAGGATGCCGCTTCAGCCCCTAACGCGGGTATTTACTACCACTCATTCACCTTGTTTGCATCCAATTTCAAAAAGATAAACAACAATATGGTAAACGCCCATAAACTGGATCCTCCATAAGAGAAAAAGGGCAGGGGCACCCCAATTGTTGGGAATAGTTTGATCAGCATGGTGATGTTCACAAAGAAGTGTATGAACAGATATGTCGCTACACAGTAGCCGTAAATTCTACTAAATTTTGTCTTTTGGTTTTCAGCCAGATAAATTATCCTCAAAAACAGTATTACAAAAAGAGTGATTACCGTTGCAGATCCTGCAAATCCCCATTCTTCTCCCACTGTTGTAAAGATATAATCTGTGTGTTGCTCAGGTACAAATCCACCCTTAGTCTGTGTTCCTTCCAGGTATCCTTTACCCAGCCATCCACCAGAACCAATTGCAATCATGGATTGATTTAAGTTGTATCCTTCTTTTTGCATGTCAATGTCTTCCCCAATCAACACGTTAATTCTGTCTTTTTGATGGGGTTCCAACACATTTTCATACACATAGTCAACAGAGAATATAAACCCGGTAATAGCGACAAAAATGACCGCATAAACCACGGGATTTCTCTTGATGCTTCTGTTAAAGAAATAATGGATCAACATCACGATAAGTGTAAATATGGTCAGGAATACCGGTTCCACAATCAGTGAAAGGATAAAGAGCGCGATGGATATAAAACCCGTCCACAAGTACCAACCCGGTAAACCTTCTCTAAACAAAACAAAGACAATCGCGATGAAGATTAAGGCACTTCCCGCATCCGGTTGCATCATGATCAGCAAGATTGGAAAACCTAAGATTGCCAAAGCGATGATTTGACTTCTAAAATTTGACAAGTTCATCTGGCTGTCACTTACCACCTTAGCTAGAAACAAGGCCGTTGTTGTTTTGACAAATTCAGAAGGCTGCATACCAAAGCCTCCAAACTGATACCAGTTTGTTTGCCCTTTGATGGTTTTTCCCAGTACAAAAAGTCCCATCAAGGACAGGATGCCTAGGCCATAAAATATTACAGCATACTTTTCAAATATTTTTGCATCAACAGAAAGTAGAATAAAAATCAAAGGTATGGTCAATATTATAAAAAGAATCTGTCTTCCATACGTTTGACTGATGTCAAAAAAAGACGTTTCCTCAACAGGCAGAGAGGCTGAATATATATTCATCCATCCCATCACCACCAGACACATATAAATCAATATGGTAATCCAGTCAATATTGCTGATAACACTTTGGTTTTTCATTCTTATCTATTAATTGTAAAAGGTTGACCACTATACGGCTTTGCGTACTCTTGTTCCAAGGTGGCATTTAAGATTCTATTCTCTAAATCTTGTCTGTATATGGTATCTTTTCTGATGTATTTTTCAATCATTAATGTGGCAATTGGAGCACCATATCTAGTTCCCCAGTATCCGTTTTCAACAAACACCGCCAAGGCAATTTTTGGGTTGTCTGCCGGAGCAAACGCCACAAACACAGAGTGGTCTGTTAGCTGTACCCTTTTCCCTCCAATTTTCATAAAGTTTTCTGCAGTTCCCGTTTTACCAGCAATTTCAATTCCCGGTGTTTTCGCACCTGCAGCGGTACCAATATTGTATACATCTTTTAGCCCCGCAATCATTGGTTCAAAGTGTTGTTTGTCAATGGTTGTTTGGTGTTTTGTTGTAAACTTAGTATCTATGGTATGATCTTTAATTTTCTTGATCATGTGAGGTGTGTAGTAATGCCCTCTATTGGCTACTGCAGCCATCATATTTGCTAATTGTATTGGCGTCATTAAGACCTCACCTTGTCCAATAGAATTGGAAATAATGGTTGTAGATCTCCATCCACCATTTGGATACCAACGGTCATAATATTCAGAGTTAGGGATGTGTCCCTTTCTTCCCGGTGGTAAATCATACCCCATAAAGTTTCCTAAACCAAAACTTTTAAGGTGGTCACTCCAGGTGTTTACTCCTTTTTTAGGTCCGTATTTGTCAATAATTAATTTAAACGTATTGGCAAAATAGGTATTACAAGATTTGTATATGGCTCTGTGCAATTGTATTGGACCGTTGTCGTGACATTTCATAAATGCCCCACGACCGTAGTAAAATCCGTGTCCACAGTAAAACGTACTGTTTTGGTTGATTACACCTTCTTGCAAACCAATCAATCCCGTCAAGATTTTGAACGGTGAACCAGGCGGGTATTCTGCTAACAATCCTCTGTCATAAAGTGGTTTTGCTATGGTGTCATAATACAATTTAGTGTAGTTTTTTGAACGTTCTCTTCCCACCAACATGGCAGGATCATAAGACGGAGCAGTTACTAACGCCAGAATTTCACCTGTTGCAGGTTCAAGCGCTACAATACCCCCTCTTTTGTTTTTCATCAACTCTTCACCATATTTTTGAAGTTCAATGTCCAAGGTCAACGTGATGTCACTTCCCTGAACAGCGATGGTATCATAAATACCTTCTTTATATGAACCAATATCTTTGTTGAAGCGGTCTCTTTGGCGGTATTTCACCCCTTTAATACCTCTTAAAATTTCTTCATAGGTTTGTTCCACCCCTTGCATACCAATTAAATCCCCACTTTTGTAGTATGGATTTTTGGTAATGATGTTTTCATTTACTTGGGTGATGTATCCAAAAACGTTAGCGCCCACGTTCACTTGGTAGTCACGCAGGGATCTTTTTTGGATGTAGAAGCCTTCAAATTTTCTAATTTTTTCTTGAAAGGCTGCATATTCAGCTTTGTTTAATTGGGGTAAGAATACGGAAGGTAGTCTTGGAGAATACACCTTTGCTTTCTCAATTTTCTTGATGTAATCCTCTTTAGAGATTGCCAAGAGTTTGCAGAATTCAAGGGTGTCAATATTTTTTAAATCACGAGGAACCACCATGATGTCATAAGACGGTTGGTTGGCAACTAATAATTTGTTGTTTCTATCATATATGTATCCACGTTCCGGATAATCATAAACAATTTTAATGGCATTGTTTTCTGATTTTTTAATGTAAGAGTCATCTAAAATTTGCAAATAGAATAGCTTTCCTAAAATTACTAAGGCAGCAATAACAATTAGTGCAGGTAGGAATAACTTTCTTATCATTTGTTAGGTTTGATTAGATAGATGATAATTATACTTAGAATCAGGGTAAAAATGGTTGAGCAAATTGTTCTCAATAAAATTTCAAAGATGAATTCAAATTTGAATATTTCCAGGAAGAACAAGGTAATGTGATGGATCAAAATGGCGATTAGAATAAACGAAAAACGTTCTGTTGAAAGTTTGTCAGCAATTCTCACCGTTTGATATTCATAACTCAAACCAAAAGAAAATTTAAACAAGGTAGGTCTGACAAACGCGAGTACAAGACAAGCTGTTGTGTGTACACCACCAGAATTTAAAAACATATCCATAAATATCCCCAACGCAAAACTTGCTAAAAGCAGGCTGTTTTTATTTCCATTTACAGGAAACAAAAGAATGAAAAGGATGTATGGATAGGGATTGATGTATCCCAAAAAATTAATATTATTAAAAATAAGGATTTGTATTGCCATTAGCAATACAAATCGTATACTATTTTGAATAAGGTTGTTATTCATTTGGTTTCGTTTCAGCTTCTAATTGTTCAATCTCTTTTTTGTGTGTATTTTCAATAATGTATATGGTACCTAAATTGGTCATATCATTGAACAAACGCACATCAATAGTGTAATAGTTTGTTTCCTTATCCACATATACTTTATCAATTTTACCAATTGGAATATTTTCTGGGAAAATTTCAGAAAGTCCACCGGTTACAATGGTATCTCCTTTTCTTACACTTGCTAATCTTGGGACGTCAATCAATTGGGCATAACCCACATTTTTAGCGTTCCACGTTAGTGTTCCAAAGTGGTTTTCATTTTTGATTTTGGCGTTGATTTGAGATTTAGTATTTAAAATACTTTGGATTGTAGCATAGTTTGTTGACGTTTTTTCAATAATTCCAACAATACCAAGGCTGTTAACCACTCCCATATCTGGTTTTACACGCAGTGCATTACCCGCATTGATCGTAATGTAGTTTTGAGGTACACTAAAAGAGTTATTGATCACTTTAGCTTGGGTGACCAAATATGTTGTATCAATAAATTTAAGGGCACTGTGATCTGTGATTACAGTGTCCTTTTTATTGTAAAGTATTCTTTTAAGATATGCATTTTCTAGAGCAAGATTGTCATTTTGCTCTTTGAGGTTGAAATATTCTTTGACATTACTAATTTGTTGATAGACCCCACCCGTTAAAAAGTTAGCTGAAGTTACCACTTTGCTTCTATGATACGAATGTGACTGAACAGTTAAAGTCAAAGCTATGCACAAAAGCAGCAAAAACAGCAAACGATTGCTGTTTTTTATTAAAAAATTTAGTATTTGCTGCATATGCTAAGTTCTATTTGATCAAGATACTTTTAAATTTGTTTATGTGCTTTAACGCCATACCAGTCCCACGAACAACTGCTCTTAATGGGTCTTCAGCGATATAAACAGGAAGGTCTGTTTTTTGAGAAATTCTCTTGTCCAAACCTCTTAACATAGATCCTCCACCTGCAAGGTAGATTCCTGTGTTGTAAATATCTGCTGCTAATTCTGGAGGTGTTTGAGATAAAGTCTCCATAACAGCATCTTCAATACGTTGGATTGATTTATCCAAAGCTTTAGCAATTTCTCTATAAGAAACATCTACTTGTTTTGGTTTTCCAGTCAACAAGTCACGTCCTTGAACTGACATATCATCTGGTGGTAATTCCAAATCTTCTGTAGCTGCTCCTACTTGAATTTTAATATTTTCTGCCGTGCGTTCCCCCACAAATAAATTGTGTTGAGTTCTCATGTAGTAAATAATATCGTTTGTGAAAACGTCACCTGCAATTTTCACAGATTTATCACATACAATACCACCCAAAGCAATGACAGCGATTTCAGTAGTACCACCACCTATGTCAACAATCATATTTCCTTTTGGTTGCATGATGTCTACACCAATTCCAATTGCTGCTGCCATTGGTTCATGGATAAGATAAACCTCTTTACCGTTTACACGTTCACAAGATTCTTTAACCGCGCGCATTTCTACTTCAGTAATACCAGAAGGAATACATACTACCATGCGCAAAGCCGGAGTAAACATTCTTTTCTTTAATGCGGGAATACTTTTAATAAACATATTAATCATTTTCTCTGAAGCATCGAAATCAGCGATAACTCCATCCTTTAACGGACGAATGGTCTTAATATTTTCATGTGTTTTCCCCTGCATATTATTAGCCTCAGCACCAACTGCGATGATTTTGCCAGAGATTCTATCTCTAGCAACAATTGACGGGCTGTCAATGACAACCTTGTCGTTATGTATTATAAGTGTATTCGCTGTACCAAGGTCAATTGCTACGTCCTCAGTCATGAAATCAAAAAATCCCATATTCAGAAATGGTTATTAATATATTATAAAAAAAATAAGCCTACAAAAATAATAAAATTAATGTTTGAAATGACGAATACCGGTAAGAACCATTGCTAAATTATTTTCGTTGCAATAATTGATACTCAATTCATCTTTTATAGAACCTCCAGGCTGTATAACAGCTGTTATTCCTGCATTTTTAGCCAACTCCACACAATCAGGGAACGGAAAGAATGCATCACTAGCCATTACCGCACCATTTAAATCAAATCCAAATGAATTTGCTTTTTCAACCGCATGTCTCAAGGCGTCTACTCTGGATGTTTGTCCAGTTCCAGATGCTATTAGCTGGTTGTTTTTTGCAAAAACAATGGTGTTTGACTTGGTGTGTTTACCAATTTTAGAAGCAAACAACATGTCCTTAACCTCTTGTTCTGTAGGTTGTTTCTGTGTTGCAACTTTTAAAATGTCAGCACTGTCAGTAACATTATCTTTATCTTGAACCAAATAACCGTTTAAACAAGTTCTCACTTGGATGTCTGATACATTGGTTTGTTTTTGAATTAAAATAATTCTGTTTTTCTTTTCTTGAAGTTTAACCAAAGATTCATCAGTATATCCTGGAGCGATGATTATTTCACAGAAAAGTTTGTTTATTTCTTCTGCTGCATCCAATTCAATTGGAGCGTTTGAAAAAAGAACACCACCAAATGCTGATGTTGGATCTGCTGCCAAAGCTGCTAAATAAGCTTCTTTAACTGTAGGTCTCGTTGCAAGTCCACAGGCATTGTTGTGTTTCAATATTGCAAAGGTAGGATCTTCTCCTTTGAATTCTGACATTAAATTTACACCGGCATCAACATCTAATAGATTGTTGTAAGATAATTCTTTTCCGTGTAATTTGTTAAACATCATATCCAAATTTCCGAAAAATATTCCTTTTTGATGTGGATTTTCACCATATCTTAACGTTTGCGATTCTTCAACGCTAATTTTGAAGACGTCGTCTTCTGTGTTGAAGTAGTTGAAAATAGCGGTGTCATAGTGAGAAGAAACGTGGAAAGCTTTGGTTGCTAAAAGTCTTCTTTCTTGTAATGACGTACTGCCGTTATTCGCATTATAAAAATTCAAAAACGTTTCATATTCGTTTACAGATGCAACGATTACAGTGTCTTTGAAATTTTTTGCAGCTGCTCTGATCAAAGAGATTCCACCAATATCAATTTTTTCAATGATGTCAGCTTCTGAAGCTCCAGAGGCAACTGTTTTTTCAAATGGATACAAATCAACGATAACTAAGTCAATTTGAGGAATGTTAAATTCTTCCATCTGAGCAATATCACCTTCGTGATCTTGTCTGTTCAAAATCCCTCCAAAAACTTTTGGGTGTAATGTTTTTACACGTCCGCCAAGGATTGAAGGATATGAAGTAACGTCTTCAACAGGTACTACATTGATTCCAAGATCTCTAATAAACGTTTCTGTTCCACCAGTTGAGTAAATTGTTACATTTTGCTCGTTTAATTTTTGGACAATTGGTTCAAGTCCGGTTTTATCAAATACAGATATTAAAGCTGCTTTGATTTGTTTGTTTGTGTTCATTGTTGTGTTGTTGTTTGAATTTGCAAAAGTAGCTATTGTAATGGTAATAATCAATATATTAAGTAGGTGTTTTTTGCCAAATGTTTATTTTTTTTGACTTTTTTGGAATAAATTTTTTAAGTACTGACTTTATTAAGATTTCACCGCTGTTGAAAAGCTTGATGCAGGAACTTCAATTTAAATTAATTTGCTTTTAGATGTAACGTTATTGTATAATTTACTACTTATCATTATCTCTTGGAATGGAGGTGATAATTGTATTTACTGATATGAATTTATATATAAGACTTCTTCACGAGAGTTTGAAATTTGCGCTCAATGCACTGCGCACAAATAAGTTGCGCACCTTGTTGTCTCTTCTGGGGGTGACGGTGGGTATTTTTTCCATTATTGCTGTTTTGGCAGCTGTGGATTCTTTGGATAAAAAAATCAAGAGTGACCTTTCTGATTTGGACAAAAACACGATTTATTTGATGAAGTACTGTTTTGGACCGTCAGAAGTTCCAGATTGGAAAATAGATCAATTCCCAAATGTTACTTATGACGAATATGAGATGATCAAGCGCACACAGGCTGGTTTGGACAAGATTTCATTCAACGTGTTTACAAAGGCTGAAAGTTTGCGCTATGAGTCCAAGGTGGCGTCTGCAGTGAGCATTACACCATGTTCTGATCAGTTTGTTGATTTGGATGCTTTAAAAGTGGAGCAGGGGCGTTTTTTTAACGAATCAGAATCCAATGCAGGTGCTGCTGTCATTGTTTTGGGGAATAGCGTTGCTGAGACTCTTTTTGATCAGTCCAACCCTTTGGGGAAAAAAATAAGAATGTATGGCAGGAGGTTTACTGTAATTGGCGTTTTGAAAAAGGCCGGTTCAGTTTCCATTGGGTCCAACACAGATAAAAATGTATTTATACCTGTAAATTTTGTTCGTATACTTTATGGGGATAACAATAAACAATTGACACCAGCGATTGTTTTGAAGCCGTTGAAGTCCTATGATGTGGATTTGTTCAAGGCTGAACTGACTCAGAAAATCAGAGCGTTTAGAGGTTTGAAGCCTGGTGCTGAAGACAATTTCTTTGTCAATATTTTTGCTGGTTTCATGGACATGATTGATGAAGTGGTTGGCAAATTGAACTTGATGGGGTGGGTGATTAGTGGATTCTCTTTGCTTGTTGGTGGTTTTGGAATTGCAAACATTATGTTTGTTTCTGTAAAAGAACGCACCAATTTGATTGGAATTCAGAAATCTCTTGGCGCTAAAAACAGATTCATCTTGTTTCAGTTTTTGTTTGAAGCCGTTATTCTGTCCTTGATTGGAGGGGTTGTTGGGTTGTTATTGGTGTGGTTGATGGCGTTTATTGCTACAGCAGCTTTTGATTTTGAATTTGTACTGAGTATGAAAAATATACTTTTGGGTAGTGGAATTTCCTGTTTGATTGGGTTAATTGCTGGGGTGATTCCTGCAATATCTGCTTCAAAGCTGGATCCTGTTGAGGCCATTAGATCTGGAATGTAGTGGTTTGATGAACCTGTTTACATTTTGTGAATTTGGGCGCATGCCGCGTTAGCGGGCGCAGCGGCATCCTTTTTTTGCTCGCAAAAAAAGATATAGCGGAGCACGCGACGCCTGTTTGAGCGCAGCGAAAGTACAGGGGGAACGCCCAAAAAATATGATATACAAAAAAAGGCTGCTTCATGAGAAACAGCCTTTTTTTTGTTATCTAATTGGTTGATTTAAAATCAAGTCAATGTATAAGTTTATTTTTTTCTTTAACTCTTTTCTGTGAGAAATGAAGTCTAGGAAACCGTGTTCCAACAAGAATTCTGATGATTGGAATCCTTCTGGTAAATCTTTTCCTGTGGTGTCTTTTACAATTCTAGGACCTGCAAAACCAATTAAAGCACCAGGTTCTCCAATATTAATGTCACCCAACATAGCATAAGACGCAGTAGTACCACCTGTTGTAGGATCAGTACATAAAGAGATATATGGCAATTGAGCTTCTGCTAATTTTGTCAATTTAGCTGAAGTTTTTGCTAACTGCATCAAAGAGTATGCAGCTTCCATCATACGCGCTCCACCAGATTTAGAAATCATCACAAAAGGCAATTTGTGAGCGATTGCGTAATCAATGGCACGTGCAATTTTTTCACCAACTACAGCTCCCATAGAACCTCCAATAAAGGCGAAATCCATACAGGCGATAACGATGTCATTACCTTTTGATTTTCCAACTGCAGTAGTTACCGCATCCTTCAATTTGGTCTTTTCAGTAACTTCAACAATACGGTCGCTGTATTTTTTGGTATCCACAAAATTTAATGGATCCTTAGACGTGATGTTTTCGTTAATTTCAGTGTACTCGTTGTTGTCAAATAAAATTTGAAAGTACTCTTTGCTACCAATGCGGACATGGAAATCGTCCTCAGGGCTAACCCATAGGTTGCGCTCCAATTCATCAGCATCCACAATTTTCCCTGTTGGTGATTTATACCACAAACCTTTGGGTGTGTCTTTTTTATCTTCTGTAGCGGTCTGAATCCCTTTTTCTGTTCTTTTAAACCAAGCCATAATTTTAATTTTTTTGTATTGTTCTCAGTGTGTAACGCACTTGTGGGCGAACAATAAAATTTATAAAGTATTGATATTATTAAGGTCGGCAAAAGCTTGTTCCAAACGGTTGTTGAAAGTCACTTCACCTTCACGTACCCATTTGCGTGGGTCGTAATATTTTTTGTTTGGCAATTCAGCACCTTCTGGGTTACCGATTTGCGTTTTTAGATATTCTATATTTTTAGCTACATAATCTCTCACACCTTCTGTAAAAGCGAATTGAAGATCTGTGTCCAAATTCATTTTAATCACCCCATAAGTAATGGCTTCTCTGATTTCTTCAAGCGTTGAACCTGAACCACCGTGGAAAACAAAATCAACAGGATTGTTCCCTGTGTTGAATTTTTCTTGCACAAATGTCTGAGAATTTTTCAAAATTTTTGGTGTCAATTTCACGTTTCCAGGCTTGTAAACCCCGTGAACATTTCCAAAAGCAGCAGCGATAGTGAAACGAGGAGAGATTTTAAGTAACTCTTCATAAGCAAAGGCCACTTCTTCCGGCTGTGTGTATAATTTTGATGAATCAACATCAGAATTATCAACTCCATCTTCTTCACCTCCAGTGATTCCCAATTCAATTTCTAAAGTCATTCCCATCTTGCTCATACGCTCCAGGTATTTTTTAGAAATCTCAATATTTTCTTCTATCGGTTCTTCAGATAAATCAATCATGTGCGAGCTGAAAAGTGGTTTTCCAGTTTCTGCAAAGAACTTTTCGCTGGCATCCAAAAGACCGTCAATCCAAGGTAGCAAATTTTTAGCGCAATGATCTGTGTGTAAAATTACCGTTGCTCCATAAGCCTCAGCAAGTGTGTGGATGTGTTTTGCCCCAGCAATAGCTCCAAGAATAGCGCTTTGTTGGTTTGCGTTTGACATGCCTTTTCCTGCAATAAAAGAAGCTCCACCATTAGAGAACTGAATGATAACCGGGGCGTTTAACTTAGCCGCTGTTTCCATTACTCCGTTGATGGTACTTGAACTTGTAACATTGATAGCTGGTAATGCAAATCCTTTCGCTTTCGCGTAGTTGAAAATTTCTTGCACTTGATCTCCAGTTGCTACTCCAGGTTTGATGTTATGAGTCATTTGTGTGTTGTTTTATTTAATGGTGTTGACAAAAATAATAATTTCAACATTTAGAATGGATAATTAATTCCAATATTTAATATAGATTCACTAAATTTTAAATCTTTGAACCATCTGCGTTCCATTTCATAGGCCGGATTGTAGGTTTTAAACCCTAAATCCAAGCGGACTATGAAGAAATTAAAGTCATATCTACCTCCAAAACCAGTTCCAACAGCAATGTCTTTCAAGGAACTTAAGCTAGAAAACTTACTTGCTGGGTCTTTGACGTTGTCCAAGACATTCCAAATGTTTCCTATATCAGTAAAAATCGCTCCGTTTAATTTTCCAAAGATATTAAAACGGTATTCAGCACTGAAGGCAATTTTTAAATTGGCCTCGTTGAAATCATTGATTCCTCCAGAACTACCTGGACCCAATGAATAGGGTTGCCAAGCTCTGTTGTCATTTGTACCTCCAGCAAAATAACTGCGGGAGAACGGGATGTAATTGGAATTTCCATAAGGAACAGCAATCCCAATGAAACTTCTGGTTGCTATGATTTGTTTTTTGCCAATTTCCCACCACTTGATGAATTCAAATTCTGTCTTGAAATACTGAGAGTATTCAACATCCAAAAGGGTGTGATTTCCATTTTGGTTTTTAGGCGCATTTTCCATTTTTGACAAAAGAGAGGCAATGTTACCTGCGTTTTCAACTTTTGTTCTGAAAGTGGAGAAATCATTGTCTTTAAGTCCTGTTCTGGTTGACTTCAAATAGGTAATATTTGTAGCGAAAATCAGGTTGTCTTCTGTTAATCTGCGTCTTCTTTCATCAATACTTCTCACGTTTTGGAAATCTCCATTGGTTGATGGAACCTGAATGGTGCCGTCCAAAACATCATTGATGAACCCTTGGGTACCGCCGTTGTCTCTGTCCAAATTTCCGTTTTCATTGATGTAATCTGGATTGGTATTGTATACCTGAGCCAATTCATTCAATTTGTTGTAGGATGATTTGTAAACAGTAAAGTAGTTGTTTGGATTTAAATTTCTAACATACTGGATGTTAAATAAATCCACACGCATGGTGTTGTATCTCTTTGGCTTCCAATTGTAATTGAAGATACCGGTGAAACTTTCTTTGTCCAAACCAATGTTTGTCTGTCTGGTAATACCAAAACTAGCCACGGTTGTGGGAAACATGATTTTTGGAATGTACTTGTCTGTATTGAACGGGAACAACAACCTTGGGAAGGTCAATTTCACATCTGCTCCGTATTCTGAGATGTTAAAGAAAACGTCGTTTGGATTGGCTACTTTTCCTGAACTACCGATGTTTAACTTGCTGGAAATGTCCAATATTTCTGCTCCGCCAAAGAGATTCCTGATGGACAGACCGGCACTTCCAATCACCCCAAATTCTTGGATGTTGGAGTGCATGAAATCGATGGATGCGTTTAACTGATACTTTTTCTCAGGTACCAGGTATATGTTTGTGATCAAACTCTTTTTTGTGGAGTCTGCCGGGTCTTCAATGTATTCAATTCTTGGGTATTTGAAAATTCTCAAATTCCCCAATGCTTGTGTGGTCAGTGAACGTCTCATGTCACTGTAGGTACTTCCTTCTGTGATGAACACCGCGTCTGTGATGGCTTTTGGTTTGTAGTTCAGCTTGGCAGTACTGTACAGGTTGAATTTTTTGAATGCCACACTGTCCACAATGTTTTCTTTTTTACTGGATGCATTGTCTGTGAAAATATTTACACGGCTGATTTTGTACAACAAAAACGGCTCTCTGATCAATGTGTCTCCAGATTTTTTTGTGTAATCTTCTATGATGACTTCCACATTGGCTTTGTGTTTGTTGACTGTGGTGTCAATCTCATAGTTGATGTAGGTCTCTTGGAATTTATATGCCCCGTTGTTTCTGAAAAAGTTTGAAAGTCTTGATCTTTCATTTGTGAAATCTTGGGTGTTGTATTGTTTGCCTCTTTTGATTAAAGAAGCATTTTTTGAGGCGTTGTACAGTGAGTCAAGCTCTGGGGAGTTGATGTATCTTGAAATGGAATCCACAATGTAAGCGTCACCCGTTTGAACGCTGTAGTATACTTTTACTTTTTTGTGGCTTGTCGTGTCTTGAGTGAAGGTTACTTTGTTGTCAAAATATCCTTGGTTGTAGTAATATTGTCTTAAACGATCTTTTGATTTCACCGTTCTTGTGCTGTCAAAAATTACGGGTGGTTGTCCGTTTTCTTTTAGGAAATTACTGATTCCGGCAACAAAGAATGATTTTCCCAAACGTGCGACTTGTTTTTCAGAAAGTAATCTGGACAGTCTGTCATATCTTCCTGGTTTGCTTGCTAGCCATGCTTGGAAAGAAGAGTCTGGATCATTTTTAGCCAGATTATATATGTGCAGAGACGCAGGAACCCCTAACAGTGCTGTATTGGGTTTCTGGTACATTAATTCGCCTAATTCTTCTTTACTATCTGGTGTGCCATTTACCGTGAAAACGTTCTTGGTAAGCAACCTGCTGTTGTTGGGAACTTTTTTTGTGGACGAACACGCGTATAAAAAAAGGCCAATTACAAATAATAGTATTATTTTTGGTGCGTAGTTATTCAAAGCATATATTAAATTAGGTCAAAAATACATTTTTTTATGGTTAGTAAAAACCAAATAAAGTTAATAACGAGCCTGCAACAGAAAAAGTACCGTAAAGAACACGGTCTTTTCATTGCTGAAGGTAGAAAAGTCATTCAAGAATTATTGGATGCGTCCTTTGATTTGCATCAATTATTTGTGACAGAATCCCTTTTTGAAGGTATTCCATCATCCAAAAGATTTGAAATCACTCCGTTAGAGCTTACAAAAATATCAGCTTTAAAGACGGCAAACAACTGTTTGGCGCTTTTTAAAATTCCATCAGATCAAAAAATTGATGCGAGTGGGTTGTTATTGGGATTAGATGACGTGCGCGATCCAGGAAATATGGGAACCATTATGCGTTTGTGTGATTGGTATGGAATTACAGATTTGGTATGTAGTGAGGACACGGTTGATTTATACAATCCAAAAGTGGTTCAGGCAACCATGGGTTCTATTGCGCGTGTGCGCGTGCACTATCTAAATTTGGAATCCTTTGTTCAGGATTATGAAGGACCTGTGTTTGGAACGTTTATGGATGGAGTTTCCATATATAAAGAAAAACTTCCAAATGCTGGGATCATTATCATGGGTAATGAGGCTAATGGAATATCTGATAAGATAGCTGAATTAACGACACAACGCATTGCGATACCAAGATTTGGAAGTTTGCAGCAGACAGAAAGTTTAAATGTTGCCAGTGCAACAGCTATTATTTTGTCTGAATTTATGAGGTCTCAACCTTCTTAATGGAAGGCGAAATTTAAGAACACTCCTCTGGTGTTCATTTTGTGTATGTTTCCAGTCCACGGACTGTTTGGATCATTATCTCTGACTAATTCATCATCAATTCCAAAAACACCGCGAATTGATGGTGAAAATTTAAAGTATTCAAAATACAAATCAATCCCCACACCAGCAACCATACTTCCAGTGGCACTTTTCATTCTGAATTTTTGAGCCGAATTATCATCTTTTGCATCTTCATTAGCGGCTAAGTTGATGCTGTGCATATATCCTCCCAAAAGGTAAGGTTTTATGTTTCCAGTTCTCTTTGCTGAATAATGCACAATGATTGGAATGTTGATGTAAGTTGATTTTACTTCTCTCAATTGATCGTATACATCTGGTACTTGGTGAAAAGTTAAGTTTCTGGTTGTAAAGCTCACTCCAGGTTCTAACCTCACGTCAAAATGGTTGGAGATTCTAACATTTCCAATCATACCGACATTAAAACCTGTGGTTGAATTTACAGTAACATCTTTTGCATCACGTTTGTAATCCATTTTAAAATCATAAAAATTCACCCCTAGATAATATCCCCAAGAGATGGGTTTTTTATCTATGTTTTCCAGATTTATGATTGGATCTTTACCAAATATACCGCCTTGTGCATTAGCAGAAAGCGAAAGGATCATTGTTAAAAGAGCAAGTACTTTATTCATATTTATTTTTTGGTTGCCGTGTAAATTGAAGCAATTCCCAACGATTGAGGTAAGGATTTTGAATCAATGAATCCGACTTTTTGTAAAATGTTAGTTAAAGCAACACCGTGTGGGAATTTGTTAGCAGACTCAGAAAGGTAAGCATAAGCTTGTTTGTCCTTAGAGAATATGTTCCCAATTAGTGGTAATATGTTTTTTGTATAAAATTGATACCCCTGTTTGAAAGGAAATTTAGTAGGAACAGAAGTTTCAAGAATTACAAAAATACCATTTGGTTTTAAAACGCGTAAGATTTCAGAAAGACCGATTTCCAAATCTTCAAAGTTTCTAATTCCAAAAGAAACGGTAATGGCATCAAAGTGATTGTCTGGAAAAGGAATTTTTTCTGAATCACCAAGAACCAATTCAATTTTGTTTTCTAATTTTTTTTCAGCGACTTTCTTTTTACCAATTTCTAACATTCCTGCAGAAATATCAAGACCTATGATTTTTTTTGCAGACGATTGTGAAAGTAGGATGGCAAGATCTCCAGTACCTGTAGCAATGTCTAAGATGTTGGAAGGATTTGTGTTTGCAACAATTTCCAATACCTTTTTTCTCCAGCTGATGTCGATACCCATAGATATAACACGGTTCAGCCCGTCATAATTCCCTGATATATTGTCAAACATTTGAGCTACTTGCTCTTTTTTGCCAAGATTTGAATCTTTATATGGATTGATATTGCTTTTCATCGATTATTTTTATTTATACAAAGATAATATATTATAAATTATATTCTATAATGAAATAGGTTGTAAATTTGTACCCATAGAAGTCTACTAGTCTTTGCAAATTCTTTTGTAAGGTACTATAAAAATAAAAATGCAAGCAGATTAATTTTTGAAGAAATTTAAAAGGCTAAGCACAGCTTTTTACTTGAGCCTTATTTCATGACGTAAGTCAGCCAGGTGCTAAAACGTTCTTTGGGTTAAATTTGTTTTTGTAAATTTTAGTAATTTATATG
>JAGHSS010000160.1 GCA_018065745.1 Candidatus Neoflavobacterium equi
TATATGGACTTATTAATTTCAAAGCTGCTTGGAATGGATCAAAAAAAAAAGTCTGCCCTAAGGCAGACTTCAAGAAACCAAAAAACCAATCTTAAAAATTACACATCACAGATGTGTACATTCAAATTTAAGTCAAACTCAAATTCATAATTCTAAGAATATTTTTCAAATTTTCAATGTTATTTGGGTGGTATTTGTTTTAAATCTGTTTCCTACAAAACAGGTATTCTTTGTTTTTGTTGAGGCAAATATAGGCCGAGTATAAAAAAGAAAAACTGACAATTGTCAGTTTTTACTTTAAAATAATTTTTTGCTATTGTACCGCTTTTAACACATTTACAATTCCGTGTCCAAACTTCGCGTCACGCGTAGTTGGGTAGGTTGCAGAAGCCTTCATTTTTGCTAAAACTTGTGCTCTTGTCCAGGTTGGATTTTTAGCCCAAACCAAGGCTGCAATTCCAGCAGAAGTTGCTGTTGCAACAGATGATCCACCCACATAATTTGCTTGTCCATTGTAGTAGCTCAACGTTGGTACTGTGTTTCCATTTGAAGCGCGTTCCATAACTACAGCAAAGTCAATTTTTGCTCCTTTATGACATACATCACATTCAGTGAAAGTAGTAGAATCTTTGATACCTGTTACTGCAATAGCCTCAGGCATGGATGCCGGGAAAATTACCCCAACAAAATTTGTGAAAGACGTTGAAGTTCCTCCAGCACAGAAAATCATTTTTCCTTTGCCATAAGCATAGATCAAGGCATCAGAAATTCTACCCACAGAGAAAATGTGTCCCATAGACATGGAAATAATTTTCACACGTGTTGTATTTGCCAAACGCGTAAACGCCGTCTCCACTCCTACCTGCTCATGATATGAATCCAAAACTACATTTTTAGCAGCTCTGAAGACAATCAAACTGGAATTGTAAGCAACTCCCACCGGCATACCAGCGTTGTTTCTTGGTGCAGTAGCGATGGAAGACATGGAAGTTCCGTGTCCACAAAGGTCGTTAATTCCGTCAGTTTCTGTAGCACTATCCCAGAACGAATCCACAAAAACACCATATCTCACAACTGAACGTCCAGAAGATGCACCGCTGTTAAAGCTACCATTCATCAACGTTTGCTCACTTGACAAACCGGTATCTACCACTCCGATGGTTACCCCTGCTCCTGTACTTTGTGCCCAAGCGGATGGGATGCTGTGTTTGTAAAAATTCCATGGCACTTTGGCGTTTGGGGTTACTGTAGTATAATCTGCAGCTGGCAAGGTTGATGTGTTGTATCCACATCCAGATCCACCACTAGAGTTCACCTGGTATTGTGATTTGTTGGCATACACTTCATAGGCCGCTGGTTCAATATAACGAGTTCCTTCTGCCGCTAACAAAGCCTCAAAAGTTGCTTTTTTATCTATCTTAACATCCATCAAGTTCAAATCTTCAGATTCGTAAATCAAGATGTCTTTTACACTTTTGCCTTCCATTTTGGCAACCAATTCCAAAATACGAGTTCTGAAAGCCGGTCCGTTTTCAGATGCAGCTCTATCAACATCTTTTTCGTGGCTTCCATATCCAATGCTCACCAAGTTGTGTCCTGCAATAACAGCACTCCACAATTCTACTGGAGTTGCTTGTTTCCAGTTGTAAACACCTTGGGTTGCGTTGTGATCAAAGATTTTTTGGTTGATGGCAGTAGTTGAAATGGTGTCATTTGAAATGGCAACTGTTTCTGCAGATCCCATGCCGTTAGCGTCTGGAGTTTCGTCTTTACTACAAGAAGTCATTCCAAGCACTAGGCTCAATGCAAAGGCTGCATAAATTTGTTTTTTCATGTTTTAAGGGTTTGGATTAATATTGTAACGAATTTAACAAAAAAAGTATTACACAAAACATTTGATACATTTAATTTAATTTTATAAACAATATCACAATATTACCCCCAATTTAAAAAAAGATGTGCAATTTAACAGAACTCCAAAAGACGTGTAATTACTAGATTGAAATATTGTACTTTTACAAAATAATAGTAACTTTGTTTTATGCTAAAGTCAGTAAACATATTAAATAAGAGAGCCAAATTTGACTATGAATTCATTGAGAAATTCACTGCCGGTATTGTATTAACTGGAACAGAGATCAAATCCATCCGTTTGGGTAAGGCTTCTATTGCAGAAAGCTTTTGTGAGTTTCACGAAATGGAGCTCTTTGTAATCAATTCACATATTGAAGAGTATTTATATGGGACGCATTACAATCACAAAGCCAAGAGTGAGCGCAAATTGTTGCTGAACAAAAAGGAATTGAAGAGCTTGAAGAAAAGTTTGCAGAACAAGGGATTGACCATTGTTCCAACCCGTTTGTTCACCAATGAAAAAGGATTGGCTAAATTGGAGATTGCGTTGGCAAAAGGTAAGAAAAACTATGACAAGCGCGAATCTATTAAAGAGCGAGACACGATGAGAGATTTGGATCGCGTGCGCAAAGTATAAGGTAAAGAGAAATGATTTCCTGAGTTGGAAATCGGTAAAATATAAAGGATGTTGTGTAGACCTGCGTTAGGGGTTGAAGCGGCATCCTTTTTTTTGTGCAGCAAAAAAAAGATATAGCGAAAAACCCGACCCGCTCCTGTAGCGGAGCGGAAGGTTGCGGGTAACGCCCTAAAAATTTTTATTTTCTAAAAGAGGTACAAATTTAAAATCGCCAAACTCGTGTTTTTCAAATTGAGTTTCGTTCTTTCTGATCAATAAGGTCATGATCTGAACTTCTTCTCCCACGGGGATGACTAATCTGCCGCCAATTTTCAGCTGAGACATCAGTGGTGTTGGGATGAATGGCGCGCCTGCGGTCACGATGATTCCGTCAAATGGGGCGTCGTTTGGCAGTCCTTTGTAGCCGTCACCAAAAGACATAACTTTTGGACGGATGTTTAAAAGTGGTAATAATTTTGAGGTTGCTTTGTGCAATTCACTCTGTCTTTCAATAGTAAAAACTTTGGCTCCCATTTTGTGTAAAACCGCGGTTTGGTATCCAGAACCGGTTCCAATTTCTAGAATTTTATGATCTGGTTTTACCTGTAGCAATTCGCTCTGAAAGGCTACCGTATAGGGTTGAGAAATGGTTTGACCTGCGCCAATGGGAAATGCCTTATCCTGGTAGGCAAAATCCTCAAAACCTGAGTTCAAAAACAGATGTCTGGGCACATTTCTTATGGCTTCTAGTACATTTCTATCCTGTATCCCCTTCCCTTCCAAAATGCTTACTAATTGATTTCTAAGACCTTGATGCTTGACTGTATCTCTCACGATATATGGT
>JAGHSS010000303.1 GCA_018065745.1 Candidatus Neoflavobacterium equi
ATTTAATTTTGCCTTTGCTTTACTTACAACACGTTGAGCAAAAAAACCATTAATTCTATATGAAAAAATATTTTTGTATTGCAGCTGCTTCTCTACTAATAGCTTCTTGTAGTCCGTACCAAAAAGCCTTAAAGAATGAGGATTTAGCTAAAAAATATGAAGTTGGAACACAAATGTACGATGCAAAAAAGTACAATAAAGCCATCAGATTATATGAACAAGTTACTGGGCCATACAGAGGTAAACCGTCAGCTGAAGGTTTATTTTACAGATTAGCGATGTCCTACTACAATACAAAACAATATTACTTATCATCACACCAATTTGATACCTTTGTATCTGCTTACCCAACAAGTGAGAAAAGAGAAGAGGCGATGTTCTTGTCTGCTAAGAGTTATTCACAACTTTCTGCTACATACACATTGGATCAAGAAGATACAGACACGGCTATTGACAAAATTCAAACGTTTATCAATACTTATCCTGAATCTGAATACTTGCCAGAAGCGAATAAATTAATGGCAGAGATGAATGATAAATTGGAGCGCAAGGCATTTGAAATTGCCAAGCAATACAATACCATCATAGATTACACACAAAGTTATAAGGCTGCAACTGTTGCTTTAGACAATTTTATATTAGATTATCCTGGGACAAAATATAAGGTGGATGCTTTATATTTAAAATTGGATACCGCTTACCGTCTTGCACTAAAAAGTGTAAAGGCTAAAAAGGAAGAGCGTTTGTTGGATGCTGAAAAAGCGTATAACGCTTTAAACAGATATAACAGCGATTCCAAATACAAAGGCAAAGCAGACAAAATGCTTGCAACAATTAAAGAAGAATTAGAATTACTTAAATAAATAAGTCATGGATTTAAAAAAGACTACAGCTCCTGTTAATACAATTACTTACAATAAAACAGTTATTGAAGCTCCAACACAAAACGTGTATGAGGCTATAACTATTATTGCAAAAAGAGCAAACCAAATTAACTCTGAAATCAAAAAAGAATTATTAGAGAAATTGGATGAGTTCGCTACATACAATGACAGTTTGGAAGAAGTATTTGAAAACAAAGAGCAAATTGAAGTTTCTAAATATTATGAAAAATTACCAAAACCTCACGCATTAGCAGTTGAAGAGTGGTTGGAAGGTAAAATCTATTACAAAGAAACCAACGAATAAACCCATGAGTGTTTTTAGCGGAAAAAAAATATTACTTGGTATTTCAGGTGGAATTGCCGCGTATAAAACAACAATCTTAGTAAGACAATTTATTAAAGCAGGAGCTATGGTTCAAGTAATCATGACTCCTGCTTCTAAGGATTTTGTCACTCCATTAACCTTATCAACCTTATCCAAAAGACCCGTTTTCTCTACTTTTTACAATGAGGAGGATGAAAGCCAAGAATGGAACAATCACGTGGATTTAGCCTTGTGGGCTGACTTGATGATTATTGCTCCAGCAACGGCAAACACCTTGTCTAAAATGGTAAACGGAACCTGCGACAATCTTCTATTAGCAACTTATCTTTCTGCTAAATGTCCGGTTTATTTTGCTCCAGCAATGGATTTGGATATGTACATCCACCCGTCAACAACCCATAATTTTAAAGCACTAGAATCTTTTGGAAACATTATGATTCCGGCTGAAAGTGGTGAATTGGCAAGTGGTTTGTCTGGTCAAGGAAGAATGGCTGAACCTGAGCATATTGTTGCTTTTATTGAAGCTGATATTCAATCTAAACTTCCTTTGAAAGGAAAGAAAATACTAGTTACTGCCGGTCCAACTTATGAAGCAATTGATCCTGTGCGATTTATAGGAAATCACTCTTCTGGAAAAATGGGATTTGACATTGCAACTCAGGCCGCTCAAGCTGGTGCCCGTGTTGTCTTAGTTTCAGGACCAACACATTTGCAAAACAACACCGCTGGTGTGGAATTGATACGAGTGACTAGTGCCAAGGAAATGTATGATGTTTGTCATCAATACTTTAACGATATGGATGTAGCAATTGCTGCTGCAGCCGTTGCTGACTACAGACCTCAGGTGGTAGCACAGCAAAAAATCAAGAAAAACGACGGTACTATTGACCTCGTTCTAGAGAAGACCGATGATATATTGGCTTCCCTGGGCAAAATAAAACAAAATCAATTTTTAATTGGATTTGCTTTAGAGACAGAGAATGAAATTGAGCATGCAAAGCAAAAAATTCAGAAAAAAAACTTAGATTTGATTGTTTTAAATTCTTTAAACGATGCAGGTGCTGGTTTTGGTAAACCTACCAATAAAGTAACTTTCATCACCAAAGATTTTGAAATTGAACCTTTGGAATTAAAGTCTAAAGAAGCAGTTGCTTTGGACATCATCAATAAAATTAAAGCTCATTATGCGTAATTATCTGTCTGCGTTTGTCTTGCTAATCTCTTCTGTAGTAGCTGCACAAGAGTTGAATTGTACTGTAAAAGTTGATGCAAATCAAATCACCAATACGAATACTCAAATTTTTAAAAATTTGGAGAAATCTATTAGTGAGTTTGTCAATATGACCAAATGGACGAATCGTAAATTTGAGAAAAATGAGCAAATTGACTGTTCGATGTACATCACAATCAATTCTTATGAGTCTAATAATTTCAGCGCTACTATTCAGGTTCAATCTTCAAGACCAGGTTTTAATTCAAACTACAACAGTCCTGTATTAAACTTGAATGACAAAGACTTTAATTTCTCCTATATTGAATTCCAAAATATGGTGTTCAATAAAAATACTTTTGATTCTAATCTGTTGTCTACTTTGGCTTTTTATGCACATTTGATTATTGGTCTTGATGCCGATACTTATGCGCTAAAAGGAGGGGACGCTTTTTTAGCTACCGCTCAAGAAATTGTCAACGTGGCTCAAGGAACAAATTCTGTTGGATGGATTCAAGGGGATAACAAACAAAACAAATACTATATGATTACTGATTTGATGAGTAATCAATTTGAATCATACAGACAAGCTCTATATCAATACCACTATGAGGGGATTGATCAGATGGTTGACAACCAAAGCAAGGCTAAAGAAAATATTACAGCTTCTATCAATAAAATTGCTAAAATATATCAAGCCAGACCAAATGCTTTGTTGTTGCGCATGTTTTTTGATGCAAAAACAAATGAAATTGTGAGCATCTTCACAGGCGGTATTCCATCTAACACGGTGGAATTGAGAGAAACTTTGACAAGAATTTCTCCGCTGAACCAAACCAAATGGAACACGATAAAATAATATAAGCCTTTATGCTGAATCACTTATCCATAAGAAATTTTGCTCTTATTGAACGTTTAGACATTGACTTTAACAAGGGAATGTCCATAATTACTGGAGAAACCGGTGCCGGTAAATCCATTATATTAGGGGCTTTGGGACTTGTTTTGGGAAAAAGGGCAGATTTGAGTTCTTTAAAAGACAAGGAAACCAAATGTGTTATTGAAGCACATTTTGACATCAAAAACTATAATTTACAACCTCTTTTCACTGAATTGGAGTTGGATTATGAAGACATCACCTTGATTAGAAGAGAGATATTACCTTCTGGAAAATCAAGAGCATTTGTAAATGATAGTCCTGTGAACTTGTCGTCTTTACAAGAACTTGGTACCTTTTTATTGGATATTCACAGCCAACACCAAACACATGAGCTTGTTGAAGAACAATACCAAATTGGTCTTTTGGACGCTGTGGCTCAAAATCAAAATCTTCTTGAAGAATACAGAAACCTCTGGGGGACTTACAAGAAAAAAAATAGTGAACTGAAACACCTTGTGAACGAGCGTTCAGAATTGATCAAAGAACACGATTACAATTCTTTTTTATTACAAGAATTGCAAGTTGCTCAATTGGAAAAAGAAAACCAAGAAGAGCTGGAACAGGATCAGAAAACACTCAGCAATATTGAAAACATCAGAGAATATCTGATCAAGTCAAATGCTTTAATTAGCGGTGATGACTTTGGCATTCTTTCACAAACGAAAGAGGTCAAAATGCAATTGCAAAAATTGAGCGCAATGGACACGCACTATGTTGATTTTGCGCAACGCATTGAAAGTGTTCTTTTGGAAGTTCAAGATTTGGCAAATGAAATGGAACAGTCTGCTGAAAATTTGGTAAACGATCCTGAAAGGCTAAATTTGGTTAACCAAAAATTACAACACATTTACAGTTTGCAGAAAAAACACAATGTGGGAACTTTGGAGGAACTGTTGCAGATACAATCTGTTTTGGAATCTAAGGTTAGTACCGCTGATCAGATTGACGATCAAATTGCAAGCTTGACTAAAATTGTTGAAGAATTAAATGAACAGTTAAATGGTGCAGCTGAGAAAATAACAAATTCTCGTGGTTTAGCAGCTCCTATATTAATGGATCAAATTACTGCAATATTGCAGAGTTTGGGCATGGAAAATGCGCGTTTTGAATATGAAAATGTTCAAAGCAGTTCTTTCCTAGCAAATGGTAAGGATCAAATTCAATTACTTTTTGCTGCAAATAAAGGTGGTCATTTTGGACCGCTTAAAAAGGTGGCATCTGGAGGTGAGATGTCGCGTATAATGTTGGCGATAAAATCTATCTTATCCAAATATTCCAAATTACCTACCATAATATTTGACGAAATTGACACCGGAGTATCTGGTGAAATTGCAAATAAAATGGCTGAGATTATGTTTGAGATGAGTGCAGAAATGCAAGTTTTTGTCATCACCCATTTGCCTCAGGTTGCATCAAGAGGCGATTTTCACTACAAAGTGGCCAAATCTGTTCAAAATGACACAACCGTTTCTGAACTAAAATTACTAACTCAAGAGGAGCGTATTGTTCAAATAGCAGAAATGATTTCAGGTCAAAATTATACTGAATCTGCTCTTGTTCACGCCAAAGAGCTTTTGAGAATTTTATAAAACAAAAAAAATGGAACTGTATAAGTTCCATTTTTTTTTATCTCTTTTTCTTAGTCGTTGAAGTATTTTGCTTGCCTGTACTTTTTGGCTGCTCTGCTACATATTTGTTTTCTGTTGCATTGTAAACCCATTTTGTCGTTGCATTTTTATTTGAAAGGGTGATGTCTCCATTTGCCAAAAGGGTACATTGGGCACCTTCTCTTTTTTTCTTTTCTATGGTTTCTGAAGCGTCTTTGTGTTTTGACAAATAGTGAATTTCTGCAATGTGAAGATTCTTATCTATATTGTCAACCAATTTGACTTTGTTTTCCAAATCAAAAATAACAGTACCAACAACAGCACCTGTTTCTGTTATCAAATCTTTTTTAGAACTGATGTCTTCTGTCCAATTGAAGTAATACAGATTTTTTGTTCCTGCCTTGAATGGACGCATCACTAAATTTTCTTTGGTGATTTGTGTACTTAGTAGTTTGGTGAAAAGGGTATCTTTTTTGCCGTCTACCGTTTGGTACACCCACAATTTTTTGTTCATGTATTCTGCAGATATATTGTCTTGTGCCAAAAGCACAACACTTTTTGCCGCAGCTGCTTTGGTTGCTGTTTTTTTATTTTTTTGTGCAAATCCTGTCAGTGATGATGTTGCTAAAAATAAGAGTAG
>JAGHSS010000055.1 GCA_018065745.1 Candidatus Neoflavobacterium equi
ATGAATAATTAACACAGTATTAGACATTTAAGAAAATATTACGTTTCTTGTAGTACAACTTTAACAGTTTTAATACTATGAAAAACAAATGTAATTTCTTACTGTCGTTTTTGTTCTTGATGATCTGCCAAGTAATGGGAGCTCAGAACATTTCGATACAAGGAACAGTAACTGATCCAAACGGACTTCCACTCCCGGGAGTTAGCGTAGTAGAAAAAGGAAGTCAAAATGGTACACAAACAGATTTTGACGGAAATTTCACTTTACAAACACAGGCTGGTAAATTAATTCAATTTAGTTTTATCGGTATGATTACAAAAGAAGCACCTGCTTCTGCAAACAAAATGAACATTGTTCTTCAAGAAGAAGCAACAAACCTTCAAGAGGTAGTTGTAACGGCATTGGGAATTAAAAGATCAAAAAAATCTTTGGGATATTCATCTCAAGATGTAAAAAGTGAAAACTTAAACTCTGCGGGACAAACCAATGCGTTGAGTTCACTTTCTGGAAACGTTTCTGGTATACAAGTAACTGCTCCATCTTCAATGGGAGGATCTTCAAGAGTGGTTATCCGCGGTATTGGATCTGTAACAGGAAACAACAGACCTTTAATTGTTGTTGATGGTATTCCATTTGACAACTCAAACTACAACTCTTCAGACACTCAAAGAGGAGCTGGTGGACGTGACTACGGAGACGCATCTGCAGACATTAACCCAGACGACGTTGAATCTGTAACGGTTCTTAAAGGTGGTCCAGCAGCAGCATTGTACGGTTCACGTGCACAAAATGGTGTAATCATGTACACGACAAAATCTGCTAAAAAAGGTAAATCTGAAGTGAGCATCAAAACTGGTGTAACTTTAGAAAGCATCAACATCAGCCCTAAATTGCAAAAACAATATGGTGGTGGATCTACAATGGACAACCTTCTTACACAAGAAATAAACGGTAGAATCTACAACATTGCTGAATATGATGTGGATGAAAGCTGGGGACCAAAATATGATGCTAACTTAATGTATTTGCCTTGGAATGCATTTGATGCAGAAGACACAGCAAATTTCATGCAAGAAAAAGCATGGGTTTCTCCAAAAAATGATGTAAACTCATTCTTCAATACAGGTATTACTTCAAATACCAACATCTCTATGAGTCATGCAAATGACAAAGCAAACATTCGTGCGTCTTTCTCTAACACAATGACAGAAGGTATCATTCCTAACTCTTCTTTGAAGAGAAACACTTTTGGTGTTAATGGAGGTGCTAAATTGACAGAGCGTTTGAAATTTGACGGAGCTATGAACTACACCAATACCAATGGTTTCAACAGACCAGAACAAGGTTATGGTGACAACTCATTAGCACAAAAATTCTATCAATGGGGACAACGTCAGATTGATATGAAAGATTTGAGCTACTACAAATTGAGCAACGGTACACAAAGAACTTGGAACAGACAATCATGGGATGAAGGTGCACCAGCATATTCAGACAATGCATACTGGACTATTTATGAAAACACGTCTGATGACAAAAGAAACAGATATTATGGAAATGCGAAACTTCAATACAACTTCACAGACAATTTATATGCTGTAGGTAATGTATATGGAGACAGCTACAACTATACGGTAAGAGAGCGTGTTGCGATTTATTCTCAAGCGCAATCTAAATTCTCTCAATCCATGAGAACAATTTCTGAATTCAACTATGAAGCACGTTTACATTTTGACAAAAGATGGGAGCGTTTCTCTATCAACTCATTTATTGGAGCTAACAGAAAACACGCAAAATCAACTGCTTTAACTGGAGAATCTTCAGGAGGATTAATCATCCCGAACTTATACAACTTGAGCAACTCTAAAAACTTAGCAATTGCTTCAAATTACGATTCTCAAAACAGAATTAACTCTGTTTACGGAATGGTATCTTTAGGATTTGATGACACGTTCTACTTAGAAGTAACAGACAGAAATGACTGGTTCTCTACAGTTAAAAAATCTGGAAACTACCCTTCAGCTACAGGAAGTGTGGTATTCTCAGAATTAGTTGGAGAAAATTCTTGGATGAGTTTTGGTAAAATTAGAGCTGGATGGGCTCAAGTAAGTAATGGTGCTGATGCATATACCAATAACAATTTCTACAGCATTGGAACACCATTCCAAGACAACCCAACTTATGGAAACACAGCAACTGCTAACAATCCAAACATCACTCCAGAAACTAAAACTACTAAAGAGTTAGGTCTTGAGATGAGATTGTTCAACAACCGTTTTGGTTTTGATGTAACTGTTTATCAAGAAGACACAGAAGACTTGATTACCCCATTACAAACAACAGGATCTGTGGGTAACACAGCGCTTTATGTAAATGCTGGAGAATTGAGAAATAAAGGTATTGAAGCTACAGTTTATGGTACCCCAATTAAAACAGACGATTTCTCTTGGGATATCAACGTGAACTTCTCTAAAAATGAAAACAAATTAATGTCTCTTTACCAAGACACAGAAACGTTGACATTAGTTCAAGCGCCATTCTCTGTATCCTTGTTGGCAGTAGTTGGAGAAAAATACGGTCAAATCTTTGGAACTGACTTCGTTTATGACAACAACGGAAACAAAATTATTGAAGATGATGGAAGCTATGCAGTAAGCGAGCAAAAGAACTTAGGTTCAATCATTCCAGACTACAATATGGGTATTAGAAATACATTCACATACAAAGGAGTTAAATTATCAGCTTTATTGGACATCCAAAAAGGAGGTAAATATTTCTCTACAACTCACATGTGGGGTCACTACACAGGAATGTTAGAAGAAACAGCTGCTAATGGCATCCGTGAAAACGGAATTGTTTTGAACGGTGTTCAAAGAGATGGGACAACAAACGAAGTCGTTTTAGATGGATACGATTGGGCTTTCAACCACTACAATGGAGTTGATGCACAAAATGTATTTGACGCAGACTACTTCAAATTAAGAGAGGTTACTTTGGGTTACAGCTTCCCTAAAAAAGTTTTAGGTGAAAAAATTGCTTCTTTAAGTTTTAATTTATTCGCAAGAAACTTATTTACTTGGGGATTAGACTGGAAAGGTATGGATCCTGAAAACACTAGTTATGGTTCAGGAAACGTTCAAGGTCTTGAAGGAGGTTCACTTCCATCAACTCGTACTTATGGTATGAATGTAGAAATCAAATTTTAATTAAGAGACAGATGAAAAAGCAAATCAAATCAATAGTTTCCATTTTTGCATTTATGTCCCTTGTTGGATGTACGGACAATTTTGAAAACATCAACGACAATCCAAATAACCCAGTTGAAGTACCAACTTACGGGATATTTAACTACGCTTCAAAAGAAGTTGTAGGGGTTAACCAACGTGGAAGTTTTGGATCAGCAAGGTTAATTTTACCTTGGGTTCAATATTCTGCACAACGAAATTATACAGAAGAAGATCGTTTCCAATTTAGAGTTAGCACAAACAATAGCATCTTTAACAGCTATTACAGACAGGCTAAAAACTTTAAGGACATCATTGATTTAAATACAAATCCTGAGACAGCAGTTACTGCTGCGTTGTATGGAAATACAGACAATCAAATTGCATCTTCAAGAATTATGTTGGCTTACATTTTCTCTAACTTAGTAGATATGTTTGGAGATGTACCATATTATTCTTACGGAAATCAAGATGCAGATTTCCAAGCTTTAGACTTGGGTAACTTGACTCCAAAATTCGCTTCTCAAGAAAAAATCTACACAGATCTTTTAGAGGAATTGAAACAGGCGTCAGAGCAAATTGACATGAACGAAGGAATTTTCTTCAACAACCAAGGAGACAATTTATTTCAATCACCAGAAAAGTTGAAGCGTTTTGCAAATTCATTGCGTTTGAGAATTGCAAACCGTGTTAAAGCTGTAATTCCAACTGCCAATGCACACATTCAAGATGCCATTGCTTCTGGAGTTATGCTTTCAAACAATGATACTGTTGGTCTTCAATATGAAAACAACTCTGTGAATCCTGCCCCAACATATGAGGCATTCTTCATTGACAACAGAACAGATTACACCATTTCTAAAACTTTCGTTGATGTAATGAAAGGAGAAACTAGTATTTATCCAGTGGATCCAAGGTTACAAATTTTTGCAGCTCCAGTAGGAGTTTCAAAAGCGAATTCATTAAGCAATGCATATGAGCCAACAGATGACTTGACAAAATACCAAGGGATGCCTTATGGTATTGCATCAGGACAAACGGCTACACAAAGAGCAAGAGCGTCACTTTATGGAAATGCTATTTTCAGAGCAGACTACACAGAAATCTTGATGGAGTATGCAGAAGTAGAATTTTTATTGGCTGAAGTAAACGGATGGAATCAAACAAACTATGAAAATGGGGTGCGTGCTTCTATGGAACGTTGGGGAGTGGACAGTGCTAAAATTGACACCTTCATCGCAGATTTACCAGCAGCAAGTGAAGAGACTGTGATCACTCAAAAATACATGGCGTTATTCATGCAACCTTATGAAGCATGGGCGGAATACAGAAGAACAGGATTCCCTAACTTCTTAATTCAACCAGGTGGAACAGGAACGGCAATCACTCCAATTTCAGGGTCATTGACTTATACTTTTACACCTTTGGAAGACTTGACAGAGATGCCAACACGTGTACCTTACCCGTTAAACCAAGCAACATTGACACCAATACAGTACAATGAAGCGGTTCAACACATGGGACCAGACACAATGGATACCAAACTTATTTGGGATTTAAACTAATAACCTAAAAACCACTGCTCAGGCAGTGGTTTTTTTTTTATCTTTGCAGCATGCAAACAGAAGATCAAATATTTGGAATACGTGCAATTATCGAAGCGGTAAATGCATCAAAGGATATCGATAAAGTTTTTGTTCAAAAAGACGCGAACAGCGAATTGATGCAAGAGCTTTTGAAAACATTAAAAAGAAACAACATCAACTTCTCTTACGTTCCAGTAGAGAAACTAAATAAATTAACACATTTAAATCACCAAGGTGCCGTTGCTTCTATCGCTCCAATCAAATTCATCGGTTTAGAAGAATTGGTTGAAAAAGTTGCTGAGCAAGAAAAAGCGCCCTTATATTTAATTTTGGATCAGATTTCTGACGCCAGAAACTTTGGAGCTATTATTAGAACAGCAGAGTGTACTGGAGTGGATGGAATCATCATTCAAAAATCAGGAGCTGCACCAGTAAACGGGGACACCGTTAAAACTTCTGCAGGAGCGGTATTTAACATTCCAATCTGTAAGGTAGACCACATCAAAGATGCTATTTTCTATTTGCAAGGATCTGGAGTAACTACCGTTGCAGCGACAGAAAAAACAGAAAACAATATTTATGACATTGACTTCAAAGAGCCAATCGCAATTGTGATGGGATCTGAGGACAAAGGAGTAAATCCATCAGTACTTAAGATCATTGATCAAAAGGCAAAATTACCAATGTACGGAACCATTTCTTCATTGAATGTATCTGTTGCTTGTGGAGCTTTCCTTTATGAAGCAGTAAGACAAAGATTATAATATATACTTGGGTTTTCTAATAACAAAATAACATGGACACACAAAAGACAGATGTAAAAATAGAATTTAGAAAACCCAATTATCCCATTCTTCCCCCTTTGGAGGCATATCTGGACACCTATTCCAGAACCACCAAAACCCGCATCTTATATGATGATTTATTGCGTTTTCAAGGCTGCATAGCTTTGGAAGACAAAGACGGGAATGACACCCTATGGCTCCGCGTTTACTACAATGAATTTGAGCGCATGGAGATTGAAGCCGCGCTGAACAAGGTCTACACCCTGTTGCATTCAGACGGAGATGAGCAGACCCTACCCTTCCTTACCGTGGATTCCATTGACTATTGTACCTTTGGAAATTCCAAACCCTTTCGCGTCAAAGTGAGAAACATTTTGAACGACAATTTTACCAACTTTTACATCAAAAAGGCAGACGCCTCCCGCATATTTGGTTTGGAGTTGGAAGACATCCTATCCCAAAATCGCATCAATTTCCTGATCTACAAAGACACCCTTATAGAAGAGCACATCATTGGTATTCCAGGCGACGTTTTCATCAAAGATTTTCTGCCCAAATGCAGCAAGCAAGAGCAAGCCCAGATCGCCAAAGAATTTGTCAAATTCAATGAACGCTGCTTTTTAGGCCTTTTGGGAGACATGCGCTCCTACAACTACGTCATCATCCCCATCCACGATTTTGATCACGTACAGTACCGCATACGCCCCATAGATTTTGACCAACAGAGCTATGAAGGCAACCCAAAAATATATTTTCCACAGTTTTACAAAGAGAATTTCACGATGGTCAAGTTGGTATTAGACCACTTATTACCCACCTCAGTAGAGCAGTACCGCAAAGAAGTCCGCTCCGTCATTTCCAAGCGCGTCAACAGCTCCCAAGAACGCTTAAACCACCTGTTGGACCTCATGTCCCAGCAAGAATTGGCACCCCAAGAACACGTTGACAACCTCAAACACGCCTTAAACAAAATCACCAGAGAAGTAAGTTTCAAAAAAGCCACAACCATGGGAGAGATCGTGCGTATAGGCTTAAACCTCGTGGTTAAAAACTACAAAATAAGCTAGGTTACCATTATATAGATTACACTTTAAAAGAAATTAAATCACCTTTCAAAATCCCATTTGAGCATCATATCAATCATTTGGGCGTTCCCCGTTCCCCGCTGCGCCGGGCAACGCGTCGCGTGTTGCGCTATATCTTTTAGTCGGCAGTGCCTCCCAAAAGGATGCCGCTTCACCCGCTAACGCAACACCCACACCATTCAATTAATCGCTGTTACTCAATTATTGTGAACACTGAATTGAGGACTGCATTGAGCACTACATTAAACATTACATTGAACACACTACATTGAACATTGCATTGAGCACTGCATTAAACATTGCATTAATCACTTTCACCATCCTTTACTTTGTATAAAGTAGTAACCGATGCTTTGTAATTTATGTACACCTATTCATCATATTATGTAATGATTTTACTTCATATTTTGCAATAATTCAAACATCATATTTTGCATTAACACATAGATTTCAATCTGTATAAACTCATGCATTTTCTATATTCAAATCCAATGTATTAACAATTGCATCATAAATTACATCGTCAAATAGATTCTATAATACTTACAGAAACCCTCATTTAAAGCTTCCAAATACATCATACACATCCAATTAAACCTCATGTATAATCACGCTTTTAAACGTCAATAAAGGCCTTACCAAACTCCTTTCTAAATTACTTCCACAAACTACTCCCACAAACTACTTCCACAAACTACTTCCACAAACTACTTCCACAAACTACTTCCACTAACTATTACCACAAACTATTACCACAAACTATTTCCACAAACTATTACCACAAACTACTTCCACAAACTATTTCCACAAACTATTACCACAAACTACTTCCACAAACTATTACCATATACTACTTACTCAAACTATTTCCACAAACTAGTTC
>JAGHSS010000208.1 GCA_018065745.1 Candidatus Neoflavobacterium equi
TGATTACAACACTTGCGATACATTTTTTAGTGATCTATCGAATTATTCAGATTTTGAAAGATTCAATGATGAAGAGCAACAGCATCATGTCTTTGAGAAAATAAAAAAAAATGGGCAATACAAAAAAATTATTAAAGATTTAAAATTTGACTATTCAAAAATCCCTGCCAATTTTAAAGATTTGAGCAAAGAAATTGATTTAAAAATATCGACATATGATGAAGCTGTTAAATTGACCGCTATAAATGACACATTAAATTTTGTTCACAAAGAGTTAAGAGAAAGTATTGAACTTAAAAAGACTAATAAAGTACCAATTAAGGAATACAGGTTGCAAAAGAAATCATTGATTAAGAACCTGTATAAAATCAACAAACTCAACATCAACAGCTCTATTGAGCGCGCTGTATATTATATTGCACTACACAAGGCGTTGATGATGGTCATTATTATTTATAGTACACTGATGAGTTTGTGTGTTTTTGCAATCAGCAGCAAGGGGTGGAACGGCAGTGATTTTGCTTTGAAAAGTGTGGCCTTATGTGTGTTTGTCGTGATGGGACTGTCCAACCTGATCAACACGGTTCAAAGTCCTAAACATAATATTAAACTCTATCTTGAAAAGGCAGATAACAATTTTAAAGCCCAAGTGGCAATTGTAAAATTGTATGTTAGCTTTGATGAAAAAAACGAAAAAGAGATTGATGAATTGGTCAATAAAAACTTTGACCTCATCAGCAAAATATCAGACATACTACCTCAAACAAATGAGGGTGGTATTCAAGAAAACGCACTGGATGCCCAAAAATTAATGGGAGCTATGTAAAAAATAAAACCACCTCTAGAGGTGGTTTTATTTTTTAGTCTTCATGTCCGCACAGGGTGCGGCCCTTCTCTCTAGCCTGTTGCAAAGTTACTTTCTCCACTGCTGTAGAACAACTGCCCAACCCCCTACAACTTGATTTGTAATGGTATTTTTTACTGTTGGGTCCGTTACAAATATAGACGGTGGTATCAAAAGCCGTTACTGAGGCAGATGTCATCGTCAATAATATAAAGAGTGCTCCTAATTTTTTCATATTGTATGTGTTGGTATTGGTGCAAACCTAAAAAAACAAAGACAACAAAACCTAGGTGTATTCCCTAATTTTAGTACAAGACGTTTATAAAATCCTCCAAGGTGATGGCTCCAAAATAATGAGGAATATCCACCTCCTGCAAAAGAGACGTCAGATGATCCCTGTCGTATTTTTGATGCATCAATAGTTGTTCAATATCACTCACTTCTCCAATACCGAAGAAATCACCAAATATTTTTATATTTTCAATATGTCCTTTAGCAATATTAAGGTGTATATCCACAACACCAGATGGGAAACGCTTGGAAAAAACATTTGTGGATACCGGAGATTTCCCAAAATTCCAATCCCAATTTGCATATCTTGAAGCAGATATTTCGTGAATCTTTTCCCAATCAGCATCTGTCAATTCATATCTTGGAACCTCGTCAACAGATTCAACGTCAAAGATAGATCGCAGCAAATGGGTTCTGAAATCCTCAATTGACATCGGTTGTTTTAAGAACTCACTTATGTTGGCTACCCTACTGCGCACAGATTTCATTCCCTTGGATTCCATCTTGTCCTTTCTTACATTTAGCGCATTGACTACCTCATCCATATTGCTGTTAAAAAGCAACGTCCCGTGGGTAAACAATTTTCCCAAGGTTGCAAATTGAGCATTTCCACTAATTTTCTTTTCGCCCACCAGGATGTCGTTTCTTCCTTTTACCTCAGCCTCCACTTCTAAAGCAGACAAGGCATTGATGATGGGATTCAGAAACTTTTTGAAATTAGAGAAACTCTTTCCGTCGTTAGCTGTAATGAAGCTGAAGTTAAGATTTCCCTCATCGTGATATACTGCACCCCCTCCAGAAAGTCTGCGCACCACTTTAATGCCGTTATCTGCAACATAGGCCGCATTAATTTCCTCAATTGTGTTTTGATTTTTTCCAATAATAATGGAAGGCTGGTTGATGTAAAACAACAAGATTGATTCATCAGCTGGCAGGTGACGCACAGCAAATTCTTCAATAGCCAAGTTTATCATGGGATCCATAATCCCTTTATTGTCAATGAATAACATAGTTTATATTTGTGGAATCAGCTACAATAGATTCAATTAAGATTGTAAAATTACAATATATATTGACTTTAATGAATATAATTGAATTACAACGATTATTTTTAGAATGCAATAAAAACACAAGTTACTAAAAAACAGGTG
>JAGHSS010000024.1 GCA_018065745.1 Candidatus Neoflavobacterium equi
TACAAGAATGATTAACGAAGATATTTTAAATAAAGTAAACCATATATTGATTGAAGAATTTGAAGTTGATGAAGCGGTTATTCAACCAGAGGCTAATTTAAAAGAATCTTTAGATTTAGACAGTTTAGACTATGTTGATTTGGTTGTTTTAATTGAATCCAATTTTGGGGTGAAATTAGTTGAAGCCGACTTTGTCAATATGGTAACTTTTGAAGATTTTTATCAAATTATAAATAGTAAAATAGCAGCTAACTAATTATGGCGCAATGGGATGGTAAATCCAAAGGTACCCTTTTAGGTTATAAAATTTTTGTTTATTTCATCAAAAAATTTGGAGTTTATACCGCTTACAGCGTTCTAATATTTGTTGCAGCGTACTATTACCTCAGCAGTTGGAAAACAAATAAATCATTATATTTTTATTTGCATAAACAACAAAAACACAGCCTTCTAAAAACGTTAATTGGGATTTATAAATCTTATTTTACATTTGGAATGGTTCTGATTGACAAAATTGCTATTGGTGCGGGATTGCGCGATAAGTACACCTATAATTTTGATGGTATTGATTTGTTAAAAAAATTACTATCTGAGGGAAAAGGGGGCATACTTATCAGTGCTCACGTAGGTAATTTTGAGATTGCGGAGCGTTTTTTTGGAGAAATTGATTTTGATTGTCCAATAAATTTGATAGCAACAGACATGGAACGCAACGTTATCAAAGAATATTTGGAACGCATTGCTTCCATTTCAAAGGCAAAATTCATAATTATGAAAGACGATATGTCCCATATTTTTGAAATAAACAAGGCCTTATCTCAGAATGAGTTGATCTGTTTTACAGGAGATCGCTATTTTGAACATTCAAAGACAATGGAGTCAGTTCTTTTAGAAGATCAAGCCTTATTTCCTGCGGGCCCCTTTCAAATCGCCTCAAGATTGAAAGTTCCAGTAGCCTTTGTTTACGTGATGAAAGAGCCCAATTTGCACTATCATTTATATGCAAGGGAAGCTGTTGTAAAACACAGAGACGCCCAAGGTTTATTAGTTACTTATTGCCAAAGTGTAGCATCCATTCTAAAGAAATATCCATATCAATGGTTTAATTTCTTTAATTTTTGGAACAACAATTAAAAACAGCTCTATGATTACATTACCTGTTCGTGATATTGAATTTATAAAATTGCTGATTCCGCAACGAGAACCTGTCATCATGGTAGATTCGCTATATGAATTTGACGCCGTTTCTCTAACTGGGGGATTGACAATCAAAGGGGATTCCTTTTTGGTTGAAAATCAACAATTACAAGCATCCGGGGTAATGGAGCACATGGCGCAATGTGTAGCACTTCACACAGGTTATACCTTCTATTTACAGCATTTGCCTGCGCCAACGGGGTATATAGGATCCATCTCTAAAATGGAAATAAAGCTATTGCCACAAGTAGGCGATACATTGATTACCAAAGTTACTATTCTTCATGAATTTGATGGAATTACTATGGTAAATATCAGCTGTAGCTGCAATGGTCTTGAAATTGCTCAAGGAGAAATGAAAACTGTGATTAAAAAATAAGATTCATTCTACAAGGAAATCCCCCCTATATCTCCCTCAATTCCCTTTAAATGTTTATTTTTGTAGCAATGCCTAAATTTTGGCATTTGTACACAAAAACATGATCACAAAAAAAGATTTATACAAGGAAATACCCCACTTGACACACAGTCAAGAAGTTCGCATACGCTTTAATGAAACTGACGCAATGGGAATTGTTTGGCATGGAAATTATATTTCTTATTTTGAGGATGGTAGGGAATCATTTGGTAGGGCGCACGGGATTTCATATCCTGAAATTCTTGCTGCAGGTTTTACAACTCCAATCGTCAAATCATCTTGTGAACACAAATTATCACTTAGATATGGTGATGTAATTCGCGTTGACACTACTTTTGTCAATACTCCAGCGGCTAAAATTATATTTAAATACAAAATTTTCAATTCTCAAAATGACCTGGTATGTACTGGAGAGACTACTCAGGTATTTTTAGATAAAGATGGAAATCTACAGTTGAATAATCCTCCATTTTACGCAAATTGGAAATCTAAAATGGAACTAGAATAATGGATAAAATTTATATTAACGATATGAATTTGGTAAGTCCGTTAGGATGTAACCTGGATGAAAATTGGCATAATCTACTTGCAGATAAAACCGGTTTACAATCTGATGTTACCGTTGGTCGATATAAAAATATCACCGCTTCTTCTATAGATAAAAGTGTACTTGATGCCTATTGTTCTGAAAACGATTTAAATTTTGGAACAGAAAAAATAGAACAGATGTTTCATCTGGCATTGCAACCCTTAGTTGAAAAAAATAAAATTAATGAAGATTCTATTTTAATTCTATCAACGACCAAAGGGGAGATTGATCACTTAAAAAAAGGAACGTACATTGCCGCATTATTTGAAAATTTAGCTCATAAAATGGCTGAATATTACGGTTTTAAAACGAAACCTATCATAGTCTCCAATGCTTGTATTTCTGGTGTATTAGCAGTAATAACTGCCAAACGTTTGTTGCAGATGAACTTTGCTTCAACTGCTTATGTTGTGGGAATTGATCTCTTGAGTGAGTTTGTCGTTTCTGGATTTAATTCTTTCCAGGCCATGGATTTAAATTCGTGTAAACCTTTTGATGTAAATCACGCTGGTGTAAACCTGGGTGAAGCTGCAGCTTCGTTATACTTAAGCAAAAGTGAAACGCTTGGTTCATTTGAAATTTTAGGGACTTCCTGTATCAGTGATGCCAATCACATTTCAGGACCTTCTAGAACTGCAGATGGTTTGTATTTGAGCATTCAAAAGGCGCTTTTGGAAAGCGGTATTTCAACGGATGACATCAGCAGTATATCTGCTCACGGAACAGCAACCGTTTACAACGATGAAATGGAAGCAATGGCCATCAATAGAGCTGCACTGTCACATGTACCTGTAAATTCTTTAAAAGGTGTTTACGGACATACATTAGGGGCTGCAGGATTGGTGGAATTGGCCATACATTGTTGTGCTATGAAAGCGGATCTATTTTTAAAAACGCCTGGATTTAAAACGCTTGGAGTTCCACACGAGCTCGCTGTATTAACAGAAAATAAGACGGGGAACAACAAGGTACTTTTAAAACTTGCCTCTGGATTTGGTGGATCTAACGCTGCCATATTAATTCAAAAACGCACAAATGAGTTATAATATATCTGCATATTGTCGTATTGCCTCAAATACTATTTGGCGTAATCAGGAAGTTCTATTTAGTGAAGATGGCGTGGATTCTTTGGAGTTCTTTAAAAGTGCTTATAAATTTTTAGAGGTAAAATATCCAAAGTTTTACAAGATGGATGCGTTGAGCAAACTTGCATTTTTAGCAGCAGAAGTACTTTTGGGTTCCCCATTATCTGAGGTTAAAAACCAAGACGTTGCTTTGCTGTTTTCTAGTAGGTCCGGAAGTTTAGACACGGATATAAAACATCAAAACAGTATTTCTGACGTAGATAATTACTATCCTAGTCCCGCAGTTTTTGTATATACACTTTCCAATATATGTTTGGGTGAAGTAAGTATTAGACACGGGCTTCAATCAGAACATTCTTTTTTCATTTCAGAGGAGTACCCAACAGATCTCCTGTTTGCTTCTGCTGAATATTTACTTCAGACGGACGCTTCAACAAAAGTTGTCTGTGGTTGGATTGAACTTGTTGGAGAAGACTATGAATGCATGCTGTATGTAATTGAAAAAGAGGGTAATATAACAC
>JAGHSS010000095.1 GCA_018065745.1 Candidatus Neoflavobacterium equi
ATATTATCCTCTTGGTTTTTTCTTTCCAGAGTTACTTCCAATTTTTGACATTGCGTTTCTGAAACCAATGAAGTCTGAAGCGTTGTATTGATCCATGTATCTTCTTGTTGCAGGATCTAACCAATAAGCTCTGTCTTTCCAAGAACCACCTTTATATACACGAGATTGGTCTGTTACTAAAGATGTCTTAGTTGTTGCGTCATAACTTCCAATTACGTTTCCATTATTATCATATGTAAATGAATTTTCAGGAGAGTTGTAGTTGTCATCACCGTATGCTATACTGTTTTCAGCATTGAAGTTAGATCTTAAGAAAGTATCTGCTTCGCTAACTGTTGTTTTAGCAATTTGTCCTGGTAATGCTTTTGGACGCAATTTTCCGTTTGGTAATGTGTCATATTCAATATCACTTTGAATAATTTGAACTACTCCATCAGCACCAATTACGTTTTTAGTATAAACGTTACCTCTGAAATAATTTATATCATTTTCATCAGAAGCTATTGCAGGTCTGTAAACATCAGCAACCCATTCTGCAACGTTTCCAGCCATGTCATATAATCCCCACTCATTTGCAGCGAAAGATTTAACAGCAGAGGTGTAACCACCCTGATCTGTTTTCCAACCAGCAACACCTCCGTAGTCACCTCGGTTTTGTTTGTAGTTAGCTAAATGATCTCCTTTTGTTTTTCTTGAAGATGTTCTTGTGTCATCAGAACCCCAAGGATATTTTTTTCTACCTTTAACATTGTTGTATTCTCTATCTCCACGAGTTGCGCTAGCTGCATATTCCCATTCAGCTTCAGTAGGTAATCTGAATTCAGCAGTAAAAAGACCGAAAGATTGAGTAGCATAAACATTCTTTTGTCCGTCTTTTGCTTTGTTTCTAACTCCTTTAAATACAATGCTATCATTTCCGCCGTATGCTCTGCTTGGTGCATTAAGGTAAGCATCAGTTGAGAACGATTGTTCACCGTATGCATCCTTAGTTTTGGCATTCTTTTTAAGATATCCAGCGTTTTCTAAATTCAATTCGTTTACACGATCTGTTCTCCATTTAGAGAAATCATTTGCTTGAATCCAAGATACTCCAACTACAGGATAGTTTGAATATGCTGGATGTCTCAAGTATGTGTTTGTAAGTGTTTCAGTGAATCCTAATTTGCTTCTCCAAACCATAGTATCAGGTAATGCTGATTGGTATATTCCACGGTATCTTTCTTCAGAAGTTGGATATACTTGTTTTAACCAGTACAAATACTCACCGTACATCATATTGGTAACTTCAGTTTCGTCCATATAAAAAGACTGAACATATTGTTGAGTAGAACTGTTGTTCCAATCACCTATTACGTCTTCTTGTAACCTTCCCATAGTGAAAGTACCTCCTTCAATTTCAACCATTCCGTACGGACGTTGTTGTCCATTATAGTTTGTGTTGTATTGAAAGCCGTCTTTTTTACCATTGATTTTCCAGCCTGTAGCTGAAGAATTTCCTACGGTACTGTTGTTGCTACAACTAGTTAAACTAACTGACACTGCCATGGCCGCAATCAGTTGTAATGTCATAAGTTTATTAATCTTCATCATTAAAAGTAGGTAATAAATTTCGTTGCAATATAATAATTAACGTTTGATTAGCAATATCT
>JAGHSS010000200.1 GCA_018065745.1 Candidatus Neoflavobacterium equi
TTACAGTCAAGTCAAACCAGTCCAATTCAGAGTTTACACTATATGAAATTGACGCCTTATTGGGGTTGACATGAAATGATTTTAAATCCTTGTATCCAAAAACCGTTACCCCCTGAGATTTTAAAAACGACATGGCATTTACAAACCAATCATTTTGTAACATATCATCTGTAGATAATAACAATGAATCACCAGAAAACAACGGATGTAAACCCGACATCAAATCCCGAAATTGCTCCTCCAATGCTACATCTCTTTGGACAGAAATCAAAGACTGTGCGCCATCTGTTACCCAACCGGAAAATTTCTGATACAGCGGAATGAAAGACGATCCATATTGAACCACTGGAGAAAAAGAAACCAAGTCCAAACCAGCATCCTTCAGGTAGAGTTGCAGTTGCCCAGCTGCTGAAGCATCTGTTTTAACAACGACAGATTTACCGCTGTTAATCACAAAATGTTTTGACAACGGATTTAAAATATTTTGATAAAAAGAAGCCCCATCACTCAACAAATAGTTAGATTCAGGCTTGCTTAAAAAATAGGACAAGGCCAATCCAAAATTAGAATCTGTAATGGGATATATATATTCTTGATTAAAAATAAAAGTAGGACTGTAAATAAAAGTAGGAGCATCTAAAGGCGACGTATCCCCGTCAATTGCAATAAATGCTTTTAGATTAAAATGGGTTTTAGTCTTTTTCAACTCAAATGAAAGCGTGACCGGCGCATCAGAAAAAGACAACGACTTTAGATGTGCAGCAGCCAATTTATCCTGAAGTTCCTTATAAAAAAAAGGATGTACTTTTAGCTCCTCTAAAATTTCATTTTGGAGTTTTATTATTTTATCATAGGTCGCTTTATCAGCAGCAGGATCATCACTTGTAGAAAACTGTTGAATGTTATAGGTTTTAAGTAGAAAATCCACCCCAGCAGGAATCCCGTGGTCCAGATCCTTTAGCCTATCAAAATTCACAGCTGTAAATCCCGTTTTCAACGCCGTTTGGTCCTTATTATATTTACCTACAAAAGGCAACAGTTGATGAAACTCCCCTAAAGAAACTTCCAAACAGAAACCCAAACCACGCTTATCCCCTAAAGAAGAAGGGAATTCATCGCGATTTTCGTTATATATTGAAGGCAATAAAAAGTCAGGTTGTTTCGCCGCATTGCTGAGAAGATCAATTTTTGGAGTGACAATAAACCCCTCCTTTGACAATTCAAATTCAAAAATATCGCTATAATTATCATCCAGATTCATTTGAAACTGAGAAAGAATTTCCAATTTACGATCATCAAAATAGGACGGTTTAAAGAACGCATTTCCAAAGATATCAACAATCTCCTTTAAACTTATTAAAACGTGCTCACAGGGATTGTTATATTGTTTACAGGTACAATCATAAGCCAAACGATGCGATTTAGCATCATACGCAAAATTTTGCACACAGCTATGCCAGCCTCTAATTTCAGTTTTCACTGCACGCGGCCAATCAATACCCTCCACAAAAACCGGCACATAGCGCACATCCATCGGGAATTTACCAAACACCGCATCCAAGTCAATCACATCATCCTCCAGCGTTAAATAGTAGACCTCCTCCTCAAAAACATCCGCATCAAAAACCGTTTCTTTCCCCGTCAGAACATCAAATTGATCCAAAACATCCTCACAATGCGCACATTCCCCATCAGCCCCCAGCGGACAAGAGCAATAGACCGTATCAATTTTCTCATCCAACAACGAGACATACACCAAATACACCCGCTTAGCGTCCGTATATACCTCAAAAGTGTAAGTATCATCCTTGGTTGCATTTAAGTATATTCTACTTGACATAGCGAATTGTTTTGAATTTCAACCAAAGATACGCATAATGACAAAAACGAAATTTTAATTATCAGCAGTTAATTGTTAATACTTTTTCCAAGAGTTATTAAAATTCCATTTATGGCGTTCCCCATTTCCCGGCTTCACCAGGGAAACACGTCGCGTTTTCCGCTATATCTTTTCGTCGGCGTGCCTCCAAAAAGGATACCGCTACACCCGCTAACGCAAGTTCCCAAAATCTAAATTTGTCAACTATAAATCACGAATAAAATGTAATTCTAAGTATCAATATTATTTACTTTATGGAAATACATTCACAAAGCACTTCCACAAACTTCTTCAACAATCTAAACAACTAACAATTGATGTTTCGACAAGCTCAGCATGACACGGATACTTCCTCAAACTACATCCACAAACCAATCAAATAACAATTGATGCTTCGACAAGCTCAGCAAGACACGGTAGCTTCCACAAACAAGATCCACAAACCAATTCCGTGTTTGTACTTCGACAGGCTCAGCATGACGCGGTAACTTCCACAAACAGGACAAACCATTCACAAACAACTTCCACAAACAAAATCCACATACCAATTCCGTGTTTATGCTTCGACAGGCTCAGCATGACACGGTAACTTCCACAAACAAAATCCACATACAAATTCCGTGTTTATGCTTCGACAGGCTCAGCATGACACGGTAGCTTCCACAAACAAGACCCACGAACCAATTCCATGTTTATGCTTCGACAGGCTCAGCACGACACGGTAGCTTCCACAAACTAAATCCACAAACTAATCCGTGTTTATGCATCGACAGGCTCAGCATGACACGGTAACTTCCACAAACAAGACAAACCATTCACAAACAACTTCCACAAACAAAAACCACATACCAATTCCGAGTTTATGCTTCGACAGGCTCAGCAAGACACGGTGTATTCCACAAACCA
>JAGHSS010000132.1 GCA_018065745.1 Candidatus Neoflavobacterium equi
TTATTATTCCCTGATTTATTCTGTGTTCAGAACAAATTGTGTTGCCTGCTTTTCTCTTTCACAATGCAACACCTTTTACAAATATCCTCTGTGAATAGTGATGTGAAAATTACTCCTTATGTAGTATCATCTCCTTTGCATTTAAATTGATCAATCCTTTGTGTTTAAACAGTCGTGTTCAATGACATCCCTTACTTTTATAAGTAACCCATTTAAAACGGATCAATACTTTGTGTTTAAACAGTCGTGTTCAATAACATCACCTACTTTAATAAATACCCATTTAAAACGGAACCTGCATCCCTGTATAAACAGCCGTGTTCAATGACATCACATAATATTATAAGCAACCATATAAAACGCAACCTGCATCCCTGTATAAACAGCCGTGTTCAATGACATCACATAATATTATAAGAAACCATTTAAAACGGATCAATCTTTTTTTTTAAATAGCGGTGTTCAAAGACATCAAATACTTTTTTGGTGTTGTTCCAAACTTCTTTTTAAACGCGGCTATAAAATGTGAGGACGTACTGTAACCCACTTTCAAGCCCACTTCATTGACGTTGTAAGCGCCGGAATCCAACATTTTGCGTGCCGATTCCATTTTGTAATCCAACAAAAATCCATAGACAGAATCTCCATAAATCTGCTTGAACCCCAGTTTTAAACGCTTTAATGTCAACCCCACCTGATCTGCCAATTCTTGCAGCCCTGGCGGTTCAGCCATATTGCTGATCACCAATTCCTTGGCGCGTTTCAGTTTCAAGACGTTTTCCTCATCAATTAAAAACGGACATTGCTCCAAATTAGTTGCATCCTCTGTTTTGTTGAACACCAAACTCAACAATTCATATGCCTTTCCTTTGTAGTACAAATTCTTGATGGATGGATTGAGCGTGAAGTGAAACATCTGATTCAGGACAATTGCCATGGACGGAGAGATATTTTCTTCTGTATAATACTTTTTATCTTGGTTTTCTGCACTCAAAAAAGGTATCGCATTGGCAGATGTGGAAAACAAACTGTGGAATTTAGTGATGGAAATCAACAGAGAAACCACCCATGTTTTGGGTTCCAACATCAGGTGCAACGGCAATTCTTTTTTGGGGTTGTACAACAAAAGCGCTTTTTCCTCTTGCATCTCCAAAGAATAGGAACCAGAATTAAAGACAAACTTGGAGTTTCCCTTCAGTCCAAAGTGAAATTGAATCAAACCTGTGGCCACGTGTTTTTCAAAAACCATAGGCTCCAACTCGCTGTCATTTTGTATGCGCAGCAACATAAAATCCTCTTCAATCTGTATTTCTTCTAATTTCCTTTCCATAATGAATTCACTTTTTTGATTGTACAATCGCAATTTTAGACGCAAAAAAACGCACACTCTACAAGAATCATTTACAACTAACGTCATTTATGACCTAATATGTTATATAAGTTTTGGCTATACTTTTATAAATAATAGTGACTGTAATTTACAATACCTCTTGTTTTTATACGTTAATTTTACACCTAGAAAATGAACGTTAAGCGTTATTTTTCAAAAGTACAATTTTAAATTTACAATTTAATTTATTTAGAATGGTTCTAAACTAAAATGTGCTTAAGCCCTGATAATCCTATATATTATCTAAAAACAACGCCAAAAGTTATTTTTATACCCTAAAAATCACGCAGCGATACAAAAAGAACTTTAAGCGTTACTTTTCTAAAAATCTTAGTAATACTTTTGTATCACATTTTGAATAAGTGTAACAACATGGAAAATAAAACAACATCTAAACATACCACATTTTACGCAATAGGATTGAGCTATAAAAAAGCAGATGCAGAGATGCGCGGAAAATTTAGTTTAGATCAAAACGCAAAAGAACAGGTTTTAACACAAGCAAAGGATTCTGGTATTGAAAGTTTACTTGTAATCTCCACTTGTAATAGAACTGAGATTTATGGTTATGCAGAACATCCATTTCAACTGATCAAACTTTTAACAGACAATAGTAATGGGTCTGTAGAAGATTTTCAGAAGGTTGCTTATGTCTATAAAAATACAGAAGCAATCAATCACTTCTTTAAAGTGGGTACTGGATTGGACAGTCAAATTCTTGGAGATTTTGAAATCATCAGCCAAGTTAAAAACAGTTTCACAGAAAGCAAAAAGTTTGGTTTGACCAACAGCTACTTGGAACGTTTGGCAAACGCGGTGATCCAAGCCAGCAAAAGAATTAAAAATGAAACAGAAATCAGTTCAGGGGCTACATCTGTATCCTTTGCTTCTGTACAGTATATTTTCAGAAACATTGAAGACATAGACAACAAGAACATTCTGTTGTTTGGAATTGGTAAAATTGGTAGAAACACCTGTGAAAATTTGGTTAAACACACCAAAGACGACAACATCACATTGATCAACAGAACCAGAGATAAAGCAGAACAGATTGCAGGAAAATTCAACTTGATCGTTAAAGATTATGCTGATTTGCAAACTGAAATTCAACGTGCTGACGTTTTAGTTGTGGCTACTGGGGCTCAAAACCCAACAGTTGACAAAACCATCTTGAACCTTAAAAAGCCGTTGTTGATCTTGGATTTATCTGTTCCAAGAAACGTCAACCCAAATGTCTTGGAAAATGAACTTGTTTCATTAGTACACATGGATCAACTGTCACAGATGACAGATGAAACTTTGGAAAACAGAAAAAAATACATTCCTCAAGCAGAGGCCATCATTGATGAAATTCAAGAAGAATTCATCACGTGGACTAAGGCGCGCAAATTTGCACCGACAATCAATGCTTTGAAGGAAAAATTAAATAGCATCAAGGATAACGAATTGAATTTCCAACGCAAGAAACTTTCAAATTTTGATGAAGAACAGGCTGAAATCATCAGCAACAGAATCATCCAAAAAATCACGTCTCAGTTTGCAAATCATTTGAAAGACGACCAAACAGCAGTGAATGAAAGCATTGAATGGATTGAAAAAGTATTCCAATTAGAAACTTTAAGCAATGAGTAAAGTCATACGCATCGGTACCCGTGACAGTGAATTGGCCTTATGGCAAGCACATACGGTACAAAAAAAATTAAATGATCTGGGTTATAAAACAGAGATCGTTGCAGTAAAATCAACTGGAGACATCATTCTTGACAAACCGTTGTATGAATTGGGAATCACCGGGATTTTTACAAAAACTCTTGATGTTGCCATGTTGGCTGGACAAGTAGACATTGCTGTTCACTCCATGAAAGACGTGCCAACAGCCTTGCCTCAAGGCATTGTTCAGGCAGCTGTTTTGGAAAGAGCCAATACCTTGGACATCTTGGTACACAAAGGTTCTACTTCTTTTTTAGAAGCTGAAGGAACCATAGCAACTGGAAGTTTGAGAAGAACAGCCCAGTGGTTAAACAAATACCCACAACACAAAGTAGTTGACTTGCGTGGTAATGTCAATACCCGCATGCAAAAATTAAACGACAGCGATTGGAATGGTGCCATTTTTGCCGCTGCTGGATTGGAAAGAATCAACATCAAACCAGACACGTTCACCAATTTAGATTGGATGATCCCAGCTCCTGCTCAAGGAGCGATGGTGGTAGTTGCCATGGAAGATGATCATTATACATTAGATGCATTGGCTCAGTTAAATCACATTGAAACTGAGATCACTACCGCTATTGAAAGACAGTTTTTGAGAACGTTGGAAGGTGGGTGTACTGCCCCAATTGGTGCAATTGCCAAATACAACGAACACGACGACACCCTTTCTTTTACCGGATGCCTATGCTCACTGGACGGTTCACAGAAATTTGAAGTCCACAAACAAGTGCCCATTGAAGAATGGAAAAAATTAGGTTTCCACTGCGCCAAAGAGATTTTGGAAAATGGTGGAGCTGAATTGATGGCACAGCTAAAAGATCAATTAAAAAAATAACAACCATGGAACAGCAAAAACGTGTACTTTCAACAAAGATGTTGGAGTTTAACCAAAAACAGTTTTTATTGAATGCAGGATTTGCAGTTCTTGAAGGGGAATTCATAAAGGTTCAACCCACACATTTTGAATGGGACACCATTCACGAAGTTTTGATTTTCACAAGTCAAAATGCCGTGAACAGCATCCTGCAACATCCAGAAGTGGAACACCTAAAAGAAAAAAAAGTAATTTGCGTTGGCAAAAAGACCAAAGCCCTATTGTGGCAAAATGGATTTGACGTCATCGCGGCTACAGATTATGCAGTGGAACTTGCTGAAATCATACTCAGCCATTTAAAAGACCACAGCTTTACCTTTTTCTCAGGGAATTTGCGCAGAGACATCTTGCCAGATACCATGAAAAATGCGGGAATTGTAAACAATGAATACAACGTTTATGAAACGGTTTTGAATCCCATTGCCATCAAATCCCCTGTAGATGCCTTGCTTTTTTTCAGCCCGTCTGCTGTACAAAGCTACCTTTCTGAAAACACGTTGACAGATCAAATGTGTTTTTGCATTGGCACAACCACTGCAGAAGCTTTGAAAGACAAAACAAACAACCTGGTCATCGCTACAGAACAAACTGTGGAAAGCACCCTGGTTCAATGCATAAATTATTATAAAAAATAGAGGCTTTCAAGTTTTAGCCACCTTAAAATCATACTATGTTAAAAAACGATTTATTTCTAAGAGCTCTTAAAGGAGAAACTGTTGAAAGACCACCGGTGTGGATGATGCGTCAAGCAGGTAGATACTTGCCAGAATTTCGCGCTTTGCGTGACAAATACGACTTTTTTACCCGTTGTAAAACTCCTGAATTAGCTTCAGAAATTACCGTTCAACCCATCAGAATCGTGAAACCAGATGCAGCTATTTTGTTTTCTGACATCTTGGTTATCCCTCAAGCTATGGGAATTGATGTGGAATTACAAGACAACATCGGTCCAGTTTTACCAAATCCAATTCGCTCTGCTGCTGACGTGGACAAAGTATTCATTCCAAACATTCAAGAAAGCTTAGGTTATGTGATGGACGCCATCAAAATGACCAAAGAAATGTTGAATGACGAGGTGCCTTTGATTGGTTTTGCAGGTTCTCCATGGACCATTTTCTGCTATGCTGTAGAAGGGAAAGGATCTAAGAGTTTTGACAAAGCAAAAGCATTCTGTTTTCAAGAACCAATAGCGGCGCACACCCTATTGCAAAAAATTACAGACACTACTATTCTTTACCTTAAAGAAAAAGTAAAAACTGGAGTAAACGCCATTCAAATTTTTGACTCTTGGGGAGGTATGTTAGCGCCACAAGATTACAATGAATTTTCATGGAGATATATTGAACAAATTGTAAACGCATTAGCAGATGAAACTGAAGTAATTGTCTTTGGTAAAGGTTGTTGGTTTGCCTTAGGTGATATGGCTAAATCAAAAGCTTCAGCTCTTGGTGTGGACTGGACTTGTTCTCCAAGAAACGCGCGTTACCTTTCAGGAGGAAACATCACGTTGCAAGGGAATTTTGACCCTTCACGTTTGTTGTCACCAATCCCTACCATTAAAAAAATGGTACATGAAATGATTGATGAATTTGGAAAAGACAAATACATCGTTAACCTTGGACATGGAATTTTGCCAAACATCCCAGTGGATCACGCAAAAGCATTCATTGAAGCGGTTAAGGAATACAATAGATAAAACAAACAACAGTTTACCGTTTCGCTACAGTAAACTGTTTGTTTTTTAAACACAAATTATATGTTGCGCAACAGCCTTTCCAGTGAAGAAGAACAACGGGTAAACAACACCCTGCAGCGTCTTGAAAAAATAGCTTTTACACCAGATATGGATGCAACAGCAGTCCTTGATGATGTATTGAAAAATTTGGGTTTAAAGCTTGAATTTTTACAAGACATGGAAGGGAAGCTTTTGGTGACTCAATTGGAAGCTCTTCATTTCAACTATGAACAAATGGAGCGTTTTGCAGACTTCCTGGCCTTGCATCAACAAAACATACACACCTTGGACAAAGCCGTCTTTCTGTATGAACACCTACAAGAAAACAGCGGGAGCTTTTCCCTTGGGATATTTAATAAATTAAAAAACTACAGCAAATAGCACCTCCAAATGAAAGAGCAATTTTTTAGTTATATACAAAATTTACAGGATCAAATCACGTCGCGCTTAGAAGCTGTTGACGGCACGGCTAAATTCATGGAAGACCTTTGGGAACGTCCTGGAGGCGGTGGTGGAAGAACACGTGTCATTGAAAATGGAAGTGTTTTTGAAAAAGGCGGTGTCAATATTTCTGCGGTTCACGGCGCTTTGCCTGAAACCATGCAAAAAGCGTTTAACGTGGGTGATGTTGATTTTTATGCCTGCGGTTTGAGTTTGGTATTACATCCCAAAAACCCGATGGTACCAACAGTACACGCCAACTGGCGCTATTTTGAAATGTATGACAAGCAAGGAACAAAAGTAGGTTCTTGGTTTGGAGGCGGTCAGGACTTAACCCCTTACTACCTTTTTGAAGAGGATGCTACACATTTTCATCAAGTTTGCAAAAACGCCTGTGACAAACACGATCCTGCGTTTTACCCAAAATACAAAGCCGTTTGCGATCAGTATTTTTGGAATGCTCACAGAAATGAAGCCCGCGGTATTGGAGGTCTTTTCTTTGATCACTTGGTGGAAACTCCAGAAATGTCCATGGACGCTTGGTTTAACTTTGTCACAGAAGTTGGAAACAGCTTTTTGGAGAGTTATGTTCCCATTGTGGAGCGCAGAAAAGCGTTGGAATACACCCAAGAGCAACGCACATGGCAAGAGATCAGACGCGGACGTTATGTGGAATTCAACCTGGTACACGACAAGGGAACCATCTTTGGTTTGAAGACCAACGGTAGAATAGAATCCATTTTAATGTCCTTACCACCACACGTTCAGTGGGTGTATGACCACCATCCAGAAAGCGGAAGTTGGGAAGAAAAACTGATCAACGTCTTGGAAAATCCAAGAGCTTGGGTCTAAATAAATA
>JAGHSS010000270.1 GCA_018065745.1 Candidatus Neoflavobacterium equi
AACCTGGAGATGGACAGACTCCCATATTATTTTATGCAAATAATGCGGGTGTAAATGGAAATTTACTTTCTACAAGATTTGTAGAAAATGGAGATTTTGTATTTCTAGAAAACGCTCAACTGGGCTATTCATTAGATCAAGATTTGCTACAAAGAATCCATTTAAAATCTGCAAGATTATATGTAAGTGGACAAAATTTGTGGATGATCAGTAAATTTAAGGGCATTGATCCCGAGTCCATTACAGCTTATGGGGTTGACGTGTTGCGCGTACCAAAAAATAGAATTTTCTCCTTGGGACTGAATGTAGGATTTTAAAGAAAAACACCATGAAAATATCAATAAAAAATATATTAGGAACCTGTCTAATGGGTGTGGTTCTGACCAGCTGCTCAGATGACGATGTGCTGAATTTAGTTTCTATAAACTCTATTAATGAAGAAACAGCCTTTTCAACTCCAAGCTTGATACAAGCTAGTGTAAATGGAATGTATGAAGGAGGTCAAATTGGAAATTATGTAGGAGCACCTCGTGGATATGTATGGGGAGCAGCTTTTATACAACAAAATGACATGAGAGGCGAAGATGGGGTTAATGTGGCTGCATTTTATCAAATCACGTATCAAGCTGATTATGATGCAACTACTGGTAATAATGTCTTTTACTGGGACTCTTCATACAAATTGATCAACCGGGCAAATTTGGTAATTGAAGGGGTACAAAGAGCGGTTGCTGATAATATTATAGATGCTCAAACAGGAAATAATTACATAGGGCAAGCTTATTTTTTAAGAGCAATCACCCACTTTGAATTGCTGATTCATTTTTCTAGACCATATCAGGACAATCCTACTGTCTATTATGGAGTACCTTATAGAGCTGAAGCCATTAACTCTATTGCAACAATCAACGCGGCCTTGAGTGACGACAGATCAAATGTAGCAGAGACTTATACTAAAATATTAGCAGACTTAGATCTTGCAGAACAACTGATAACCACAACTGAAGTTTACAGAGCAACACGCAATGCGGCTGTTGCTTTCAAAGCAAAGGTAAAATTACACCAACGAGATTGGTTTGGTGTTCTTGAAGAAGTATCAAAAATTGAAAATCTTTACCAACTCACCGCTACTCCTAGTGGCGTGTTTGACAACAACAGCGGCAATACGGAATCTATTTTCTCAATTCAACATTCTGGTGTGAATAATCCTGGAGTAAATGGTGCAATTGCTTCTCAGTACAAAGGGAGAACCCTAGTAGCTATATCCCCTATCATATGGAATGACAGTGATTGGCTAGCAGATGACTTGAGAAGAAACCAAACTTTTCAATCTGACAACAGTGATGACTTTGGCAATTTGGTGTATGACAATGGAGGTGTAAAATATTCAAACAAATACAGAGATGTAAACACCTTTACTGATTATACCCCAATTGTGAGACACGCAGAAATATTATTGATGAAAGCAGAAGCTGAAGCCAGAATTAACGGGGTTACGTCAGTTGCACTTGATGCATTAAATGCCGTAAGAAATAGAGCTTTAAGAGATCCTAATACCCAGGCATATACCTTGTCAGAATTTGGTTCACCAGCTCAATTGGTAGAAAAAATTATTAAAGAAAGACGCATAGAGTTTTTGCTAGAAGGCAAAAGATGGACAGATATTCACAGATTGCAACAGGACAATTTGGTACCTATAACTGGAATTCCAGCAAAGTATACGAACGGTACTCCTCAATCTGCGCATTACACGGCTGGAATTCCCTATACAGGACAATTGGGAATACCACAAATTCCGTATGAAAATTTTAGATTTTTGTGGCCTATACCTATCATAGAAATAAATGTGTATCCCAATTTAGCCAATCAGCAAAATCCAGGATATTAATTACACACAAAAAAAAAGCCCTTTTTAAAAAAAGGGCTCTTTTTTTTAATCTGTATTCTCTTCTAAAGATTCATCTTCTTTATATCTTCCAAGGGCAATTTTAAATTTATCTGACGTTCCTGTAATTTTCATAGGAATTCCAATAATTCCCAATGGAGGTAATCCCAATCTGAATCCAATATTCATTTTACCATCCAAGGTAACTTGACCTTCAAATCTTGGTCTGAATCCTGCCATTTTCATTTTTGTTCTCTCAATGGTCATCACATTGTTTTTAATATGTGTATTGATGACTACATCATTTAAATTTCCTTTTGTCAATGATGGGGTGTCCGTTTTATCTGCAATGCCCCCTAAAAGTTTGAAATTTTTGAACTTAATATTTTCAAGCGTCATCTTTCCACTTCCTTGTAGAGACTTCATTACAGGTTCCATGTTTTGATCTAACACTCCTTTGAGGTTGTAATCAAGGGAAATCAATCCGTAGGCATCTTTTGCCATGGTGATAAGATCTCTAAAAAGTGGAATCTCTTTGTAAGCTCTTTGTATGTCAAAATTTGATGCTGCCAATTCCATGTCAAATTGCGCAGATTTTGTGTTTTTTGGCTTGTAGTTTCCTTTAAGATCAACCTTTGTTCCTGCCAAATCAAATTTAGCTTCATCAAAAATCAAACCTGATGATACTGCTGTCACACGGCCTTTAAAATTTTCTAACTTTAAGTCTGAATAATCAATTTTTTTGATGTTAGCCATCATTTCAATATTCAGATTGTCTGGTATTAAAATCACTCCTGCAGCATTGTTATTTGTATTCTGATTTGCTTTTTGATCTGAATTTGAAGGTGCGTAAACCATAAATTCATCCGCATTCAGATAAGAACTGTTGACAATGATGCTACCATTTATTTTTTGATTCGAACTGTTTAAGGCATGTAAAACATTATTTATCTGCCCGTTAATTCTAAAGTTTGAGGATCCGTATTGCGCTTTAAATTCTTCAAATCTCATTTTGTCTTTAAAGAAGCGAAACAACCCTTTGTTGATAAAGAAACTTTTGGGGAACATATCACTATTCATGGCGATATTTTCTACTTCCAAAGTACCGGAATTACTCAATTTTGAATAATTACCAGCCAATGCATCACTGCTGATCCCTTTTAATGAAAGATTCGTCTTGATCATCCCATCAATATTCAATCCATCAATTTTAAAGAGCTTGTAAATTTGACCAAGGTTTAATTTACCTTTTGAGTTTATATTGTAGTTTAGGTTTTCAAGATTATACAAATTAGCATCTAATCTAAATGGCTCACCCGCAATTTTGAACGTAATTGGAAGGACTTCAACCAATAAATCTTTAAACGAACCTTTTTTACTGGTTACTCTGGTTTCAATATCAATTGCCTCAATTGGCAAATCAGGAATAGCCAATAATTTTATGTATCCATTTTTAAGTTTGAACCAGGTTGAACTCACAGGGAATTCTTTTGAAGCAGGTAAATAACGTCCTTTGGCTTTGAAATCTATTCCAAGATCACCTTTTAAAACAATACTGTCAACTGGGAAAAATTGCTCCAACTCTTCTAATTTTAGAGAAGCTTGAAGGTCAGCATCTATTGGGTAATCATTTAAATTAGACAATTTAAAATTCCCTTTTACAAAATTTGTCAGCGCTTGTGCATTTAAACCTTGAAGATCAACAGATATATTTTTGTAAATGCTGTCTTTTGCTTGGGCGTTTAATGCAAAATTGATATTCTTTACCGGGTGAGGTAAGTCTGATTTTTTGAAATATCCGTTAGATAAACTCGCCTTTAAATTAAATTTAGGAATGCTTGAAATAATTGTATCTATTTTGTCATTTCTCAAACCTGAAGTCACAATGCTCGTTGCATAGTTTCCGTCAACAGTTAAATCAAGATCCAAATCTCCTTTAATATCAATTGCATTTAAACCAATCGCCTTTTGGAATAAATCCAAATTCAATTTAGATTTTAGGAATCCGTTGACATTCAAAGGATCTTTACCCAACGAATGTAATTTAATTTTTGTCCATTCTTTATTTAATGAAAAGTCCAACTGTTCAATATCTAATTTTAATGCATTGACATCTAAATCAGGTAGGAATGCTGTAGCGTTTACCTCCAAATGTCTTAGTGGAAGTTTTACATTTTTATTAGCAATACTTCCGTTGTGAATAGATAAGAACGCTTTAAGTGTTGGCTTTTCAGTGAAGTCTTGTAAAAACTTACCAACTAAATCTACATTAAAAGCTAAATCTCCATCAATTTTAGTTTCTTCTTTCCACTGACCATATTCCTGTGGAACTAAGGTTAACAGATCTGAAAAGGTTGCATTTGCTGATTTCAAATGCAAATCCATATCGTATCCATTTTCAATAAAACCAAAGGTTCCTGAAAATGAAAATGGGAATGTATTTATTTTGATGTCATTTTTCTCAAAACTAAACTTTAAAGATTTAGAATCAACCTTTGTAATGATATCTCCTTTAAAAGGTTTTTGTTGTATGTAGTGAACTTTGTCAAAGATGACGTCCATAGATTGCATTTCCAGAAGCGATTGCAATTGGAAAATATCTGCAGACAAGTTGCCGCTCCCGGTGTAGTTTACTTTTTTTAGATTGACAAATAACGCCGTAGTAAGATCTTGATAAGCAATGTTTGCATTGGATAACTTCACTTTTTCAAATTTCAATGACGCTGAAGACGCTTCCGTCTTTTCGTCGTCAGATTTGAAAATATTGTAATTTACATTCCCGTCTTTATCTACTATAACATCCAGATTGGCGTCGTCAATATATATAGCATCAAGGACAATATCTCCTTTTATTAAATCAATAACGTTTACTCCAACAGAGACCGCTGTAGCGTCTAAGAGTTGTTTATCTGCAAATGTACCAAGACCTATAATTTTAGGATTTTCAACGACAACAGTTAGGTTGGGAAATTTTTTAAAAAATGACACATCCAAATCTGAAAAATCAATTTTAGCGTTTACATTTTCAGCTGCTAAAATTTTTACATTTTTGATCAAATAATCCTTAAATAAAAAAGGGGTAACAAAGAGTATTAACAAAAACGAAGCGATTGTTATTCCTCCTATTTTCAAAGCTTTAAGTGCTTTTTGTTTTAATAATATTGCGTTCAACTGAGATTTTTTATTTTGTGCAAAGGAACACTAATTTTTAATATCAGCAAGGCTCCTGATTAAAAAAAATGTATACAATATGATATTCTAAAATCCAGTTACACAAACTTAAAAAGGATATTAAATTACAAGTTTAATTCTTCTATTGCCATTTGTTTCAACTCAATTTTTCTAACTTTTCCTGAAAGCGTCATTGGAAAAGAATCTACAAATTTCCAATATTTAGGCACTTTATAATGTGCTATTTGATCTTTGCAAAACTGCATCAATTCTGTTTCTGATAAATTAGAATTTGACATGGGTATGACCCAAGCCATTATGGCTTCTCCATATTTTGGATCTGGCACCCCAATGACCTGAACATCTTGTACGTTTTCATGAGCATACAAAAATTCCTCAATTTCTTTTGGAGATATATTTTCACCACCTCTAATAATGATATCTTTAATTCTTCCAGTTATGGTTATGAAATCATCAACATCCATAACAGCCAAGTCTCCGGTGTGCATCCATCTGGCTTCATCAATAACGGCAGCTGTTGCTTCAGGTTGTCCCCAGTATCTTAGCATTACAGAATATCCACGGGTGCACAGTTCTCCTGCAACTCCCCTAGGAACAATTTGACCTGTATTGGGATCTATTATTTTTAACTCCAAATGATCTTGAACTGTACCTACTGTATTGACTTGTTTCTCTAAGGAAACTCCAATTGTTGTTTGTGTGGAAACAGGTGATGTTTCTGTCATACCATAACATATACTAATTTCTTTCATATACATTTTGGATTGCACCTGCTTCATAATTTCTACTGGACAAATGGATCCTGCCATCACGCCAGTTCTCAATGAAGTCAAATCAAATGATTCAAAATTTGGCAATTGCAAAGCTGCAATAAACATGGTTGGTACACCATAAAGTGAGGTACATTTTTCTTGTTCAACAGCTTGTAGCGTCATGCTTGCGTCAAATGATTCTGACGGAATAACGATTGTTGCCCCATGAGAAGTAACCGCAATATTTCCAATCACCATTCCAAAACAATGAAAGAAAGGCACCGGGATACAGACGACATCTTGTTCTGTATAATGCAGGCGTTCTCCAATAAAGTAACCGTTGTTCAAAATATTGTGATGGCTGAGTGTTACCCCTTTTGGAAAACCAGTTGTTCCTGAGGTGTATTGTAAATTGATTGGATCATCAAATTGAATTTTAGATTCAACCATTGCTAAATCTTGATCTGAGGTGTGTTGATTTTCATTGACAAAGGATTCCCAGTCAAAATCAAAAAAAACGGTCTCTTTTAAAGACGGTGCTTTTGTCTTTATTTTTAAAACCATTTGTTGGTAATCACTAGTTTTAAATTTTAATGCACTTACCAAAAATTTTATTTCAGATTGGTTGATTGTATATAAAAGCTCTTTCTTTCTGTAAGCTGGATTTAAGTTAACCAAGATCACCCCTATTCTTGAAGTTGCATATTGGAGTACAACCCATTCATATCTATTTGCAGACCAAACCCCCAATCTATCTCCAGTTGTCAATCCCTTTGAAAGTAGCGCTTTGGCCACCATTGTGGTTTTATCCCACAATTCTTGGTAGGTCAATCTGACCTTTTGTTGAACAGATACCAATGCCACACGTTGTGGAAATTGATCCACAGTACGCTTTAAATTTTGTCCTATCGATTCTCCTAATAAAGGTTTGGAACTTGGACCGCTTACATAAGAATAATTGCTATGCATATCTACTACTTTACATTATCAAATCAACTTCACAAAATTATCTCTTCACAAGAAAAATTGTATTAATGAAATTATAATAATTTGAGGAGGTAAGCAATTTTAATTTATTATTATTCATTTAAGACGGGAGGATA
>JAGHSS010000228.1 GCA_018065745.1 Candidatus Neoflavobacterium equi
GATTATTATCTCACAAATGTTATATTTGGTAACTAAACCAAATAAATTACATAAAAAATTGAGAAATAATAAAACAACAGATGTGCTAACCATCGGTTTTGCATTGTTTGCCATGTTCTTTGGTGCTGGGAATTTACTACTCCCGCCACTCATTGGGGTCAAAGTGGGTAGTGCCTTTTGGATTGCTATATTCGCTTTTGGACTCACGGGAATACTTTTGCCTTTTACAGGAATTTTGGCCGTGGTAAAGTCTGGAGAAACATTTAGGGATTTGAGTGCACGCGTTAACAGAAACTTGGGCGTCCTGTTGGGATCTGTGATCATGATTTGTATTGGTCCGTTAATTGCCATTCCAAGAACCGCAGCTACAACTTATGAGGTGGGAATCAAACCTTTTTTTGGTGAGTTACACCCCATTATACCTTCCATACTCTTTTTTGCCATTACCCTATTTCTCTCCATTAAACCATCCAAAATTGTGGATGTGATTGGGAATTATCTCACTCCAGTATTGTTGGTTCTTTTGGCTGTATTGATTGTTGTGGGGATTGTAAATCCTCAAGCAGCAACCCAAGCAACACAACAGGATTTTGCTACTTCATTCAGTTATGCTTTCAGCGAGGGATACCAAACCCTTGACGTGATGGCTTCTGTAATTTTTGCAGGCATTATTATTAGTGCTGCCAAGCAAAAAGGGTATACAGACATCAAAAGCAAGATACAGGTGGTTGTTTTTTCAGGACTCTTGGCTGTATTGAGTTTGCTTTTTGTCTATGGAGGATTGATTTATTTGGGTGCGAGTTCTGGGGTTGACAATCCTGAAATCAAGCGCTCTGAATTACTCATAACCATTGCGCACAATATTTTGGGTAAGTATGGTTTGATTGCCATTGCGTTGACCATGGCATTTGCTTGTTTAACGACTGCTATTGCGTTGGCAACTTCTTTTGGAACGTTTTTCTCAGAAATTAGTAAAGGAAAGCTCAAATATGAATTTTTAGTTGTTTTTTGTTGTATCATCTCCCTTATACTTTCTGTATTTGGTGTTGATGCCATCATTAATTTTGCCTATCCGCCTTTGGCTTTTGTATATCCAATCACGATAACGTTGGTGTTGTATCAATTGTTTTTTGGCCATAAAATAACAGCCAAAGCGCCCTATGTAGGTGCTATGATTGGAGCTAGTATCATCTCTCTGCTCAGTGTACTGAAAATTTTGGGACTTTTGTCAGCTTCTACCTTGGAGCGTTTGGATTCCATTCCTTTATTTGCCATGGATTTGGGGTGGGTATTGCCCTCTCTAATTGGTTTTATTCTAGGATTCTTATTCCGTAAAAAATAATTTTTAATCAAGGACGCTATAAGCGTCCTTTTACAATGTACACCTGGTGAAAAATCTCTTTAATAAATGGCCTGAGCAGTTAATTCACAGGCAGATGCTGTTCCTTGCGCTCACCTTAATTATTAATTTTCTGGTGACCTGGTTTAGTATATACACCATAAATTCTTATGGTTTTGTGTTGTTTTTACTGTGTCCAATCAGCATGGGGTTTTTGCCGGGCTATTTCATTGTGCGTCCTGGAGACCAGCACAAATCATTTGACTTTTTCAGATACGGTTTGATTGCATTATTTTTCTATTATTTAGGAATCTTTATGTTTGCCATGGAGGGCGTTATATGTTTGGCAATGGCCTTGCCGTTGGCGTTGCTTTTTGTGTATTTTGGTTCACTGATCAGTAAATCTTTTCATGCATCTTCATATAAATCTGATGTTTTACCTGTATTATTTATGTTGTCCCTGCCGTTTTTGTCCTTTGCAGAAAAGGATTTTATGCCAGACTTAACCCAGGTGTCTACAGAAATTGTAATTGACGCACCCATTGATCAGGTATGGGAGCATATCATTGTGTTTCCAGAGTTGGATGCACCTACAGAGTATTTATTTAAAACAGGGATCTCTTATCCTTTAAACGCAACCATTGAAGGAAGTGGTGTTGGCGCTATTAGACGCTGCAATTTTACCACGGGAAGCTTTGTGGAGCCCATTACTGTTTGGAACCCTTCGCATTTGTTGGCTTTTGATGTGTTGGAGCAACCCGCTCCATTAAAAGAATTGAGTATATATGACTTACATGCGCCACATATAGATGATTATTTTGTGTCCAAGAAAGGCGAGTTTCGCTTGACGTCTCTCAGTGCAAATCAGACGTTGGTTGTTGGAACCACCTGGTATTACCACAAAATAAAACCCGTGGCCTATTGGGAGTTGTGGAGTACTTATATTTTGCACAAAATTCACCAACGCGTACTGAATCACATCAAAACACAAAGTGAAATAGAGGTACACGTATCATAGGTTTTTATATAAGTTTACAAACCATATTACATACAAAACAAAAAGGGAGGTCAATTGGCCTCCCTTTCTTATAAAATAGGTAATAATCAATGTTTGTAAGCTGTTGTATCTTCTAATTGTGCAAGTTCTTCAGGTGTGAAAATACGGTAGTTTACTTTAAAGGTTTTTCCTTTGGGGATTTCCAAAGAAAAGCCTCCTGTGCCATACCCGTCCATCACGTCCAATTCAAATTGCGCATTTTTCCAATACTGGAACAAATCCCGATCTATCCAAAAATCAAATCCCAAGAGTTGCCCAATATTCACGTCGTTTAAACGTGGATAATACCCTCCTTTGGTGAAACACATGGGTTGGGTGCCTTCGCAGCAGCCACCGGCCTGATAAAACATCAAATCGCCGTGTTCTTGACGCAATTCTTCAATGAGTTGCATCGCTTTGGGTGTTGCTGTAAGTCTTTTTGCGGTTTCCATGGTGATTTGTGTTTAGATTAAAAGAAGCCCATCGCTTTTTTGTCATAAGAGATCAGCATGTTTTTTGCCTGTCTGTAGTGATCCAACATCATTTTGTGGTTTTCACGTCCAATACCTGACATCTTGTACCCTCCAAATGGCGCTCCTGCTGGATAGTTGTGGTAGTTGTTTACCCAAACACGTCCTGCTTGGATAGCACGTGGAATTTGATACAATTGATGTGCATCACGGGTCCATACTCCAGCACCAAGACCATAAATAGTATCGTTGGCAATGGCAATGGCATCTGCCTCATCTTTGAATGTGGTTACAGCCAATACTGGTCCAAAAATTTCCTCTTGGAAGACACGCATTTTGTTGTGTCCTTTCAACAAGGTTGGTTTGATGTAATACCCGTTTGCAAGATCTCCTTCCAAGTGGTTGGCGTCTCCTCCGGTTAATACTTCAGCTCCTTCTTCTTTTCCTAATTTGATGTAACTCAAGATTTTTTCATACTGTACTTTTGACGCTTGCGCACCAATCATCGTGTTCACATCTAGTGGATTCCCGGCTTTGATTTTGTTGACGCGTTCTACCACACGAGCGATGAATTTATCTGCAATGGATTCCTGTACCAAAAGTCTTGAGGGACAGGTGCAAATTTCCCCTTGATTCAAAGCGAATAGGGCAGCACCTTCCAAGGCTTTATCAAAATATTCATCATCAGCATCCATGACAGATTCAAAGAATACGTTTGGTGATTTACCACCCAATTCCAAGGTTACTGGAATGATGTTTTCTGTCGCATATTGCATGACTAATCTACCCGTTGCGGTTGATCCTGTAAATGCTGCTTTATTCACCTTTGGATTGGTAACTAGTTTTTGTCCCAATTCTGCACCAAAACCGTTGACTACATTAATTACTCCTGGAGGAAGTAAATCTCCAATCAACTCCATCAATACCAAGATGGATATTGGCGTGCTTTCAGCAGGTTTTAACACCACACAGTTTCCAGCTGCTAGGGCAGGGGCTAATTTCCAGGTGGCCATCAACAATGGGAAATTCCAAGGGATGATTTGTGCAATAACTCCTAATGGTTCATTGACAATCAATGAAACGGTGTTGGAATTTAGTTCTGACAAGGATCCTTCTTCCGCTCTGATAACTCCAGCAAAATATCTAAAGTGGTCAATTGCCAAAGGAATGTCTGCGTTTAGTGTTTCTCTGATGGGTTTCCCGTTGTCAACTGTTTCTACTGCAGCGATGTATTCCAGGTTTTGCTCCATGCGATCTGCAATTTTGTTGAGGATGATTGAACGTTCTGTAGCAGAGGTTTTCCCCCACGTTTTAAATGCTTCATAGGCTGCATTTACAGCATTTTCCAAGTCTTCACCGGGGGAATGTGCCGCGTGACTCATCACCGTACCGTCAATTGGTGTGATGACGTCAAAGTACTTTCCACTTGCGGGAGCGACAAATTTCCCGTTGATATAATTTCCGTATTGTTTTTTAAATTCTGGTTTGTCGTAAACTGTTTTCTGACTCATAATTGCATTGTTTTTAATTGGAATATTAAGTTACGAAATAATGCGTTACGAATTTTTAAAAAGCTGGAAATTAACTTATAGTATGTAAAAAAGTTCTCTGATTATTCAGTTCAGACTGAAATGATGTTATTTATTATGTTACAGTGCGTTAGGGGCAGGAGCGGCATCCTTTTGTAGTGAAGGCTGAGGCACGAAGCCTGCTACAAAAGATACAGCGGATGACCCGACCTTTTGACAAGCGCAGCGCGTCCAAAGGGAACGCCCAAAAAAAAAGACGCTTCCAATGGAAACGTCTTCTTTATATTGTTATGATGTGAATATTACATCATTCCTGGCATACCACCGCCCATTGGGGAAGCGCCGCCTTCTTCTTTAATTTCAATCAAAGCACACTCTGTAGTCAGGATCATTCCTGATACAGATGCTGCATTTTCAAGGGCAACACGTGTTACTTTCTTTGGATCAATAATTCCTGC
>JAGHSS010000245.1 GCA_018065745.1 Candidatus Neoflavobacterium equi
CCCTAAACATGACGCATTTTGAAGTTTTAAAACCCTTTATTTTCACGTATTTTATTTATTAATCACGACTAATTAACGCCTTAATGAACATTTACAAAATCACCTTCCTATTTGCCGTCAGTCTCTTCTATACCGATGTTAAAGCTAAATACAACTTTCACCCTTCAGATTCCATTCCGCAAACGCGAATTCAATCTTCCAATGTGTTCTGGAATTCTCCAACACTACAGATTGTCTTAGTGCCGTCTTTTTTCTTTGCCACCTCTGCCGCCCTGTGGAAGGAGCGCGGTAACATACGCGATTTGAGAAACCGATACATTCCAGAATTTGAGTATTCTTATGACGACTACTTACAGTATGCCCCCACAGCGGCGGTCTATGCATTGAAATTATCAGGTAATAAGGGAAGAAACAACATCAAAAGAGCTACCATCTCTTATGGTGCATCCCTTGCCATCATGGGTGTTTTGGTCAATGCCCTCAAATACACCACCAAGGTGCAACGCCCAGATCAATCCTCCAACAATTCCTTTCCCTCTGGGCATACCTCGATGGCTTTCACCAACGCCAGTTTTCTGAGCAAGGAATACGGGATGGTCAATCCGCTTTACAGCATCGGGGGGTATGGAGCTGCCACGTTTACAGGACTTGGGCGCAGTTTGAACAACAGGCACTGGGCTACTGATGTGGTTGCAGGAGCGGGAGTGGGCATTCTTTCCACCCAATTGGGGTACTTTTTTATTGATAAAATATACCACAATAAAGGCGATAATTTGGGCATTTTAGCCGATTTTGAAGGCAATGAAAACCCCTCGTTTTTGGCTGTCAAAATGGGATCTGCCATTGCTGGAAAACGCTTTTCAAGAGCTCAAGACCGCGAAGAAATCATCAAACTGGGATTTGAAATGGGGATTGAGGGAGCTTATTTTATAACCCCAAAATGGGGTGTTGGGGCTGAAATTTCCTTCAGCAGTTTTCCCATCAACAACAGCGCTGTGGAAGAGGTGGATTTGTTTGAAGGCGTGCGCAGACTGGACATCATCACCCAATCCATCGGGACATTAAACGCCGGCTTGGGCCCCTATTACCATGTGGAATTGAATGAAAAATGGAGCGCGATGTTTAAAACCCAATACGGCTATTCCTTTGGTAGCGAAGGAAATATTTCCCTGAGGGTAGAACAAAACAGCGGTCAGACAGATGAAATCAAATTGGAAACATTTTCCCTTTCCAATACTTCCAGATTTACCGTTGGAAGCGCATTGACTTACAAATTTACAGACGCGATTGGACTGACTGCTTACCTGGATTACCACTACACAAGGCCCGTTTTTACCCACGTGATCGCTGAAGAATTACAGTCAGAATTTGATGCAGAAGAATTGGTGGAACGTTACAAAAGCGCCATGGATTACATAGCCACAGGTATAAAATTGACAGCCTATTTCTAATGGGAATCAATTTTATATTTTTATTGTGAAATATACTGTAGATAAGCTCCAAAAAAATCTTATTTTCGTAAGGCTATAACTTATAAATTCTACATAAATGAAAAAATATCTTTTGACCGCGGCACTTTGCTGTATGTTGTTTACCGCTCAAGCACAGATTAAAACGCCACAGGTAAGTACCAAGGCAAAAATTGAGCAAGTGGTTGGTTTGACAGACATCACCATTGATTATACAAGACCAAACACCAAGGGAAGAACGGTTTTTGGAGAGTTGGTACCTTATGGAAAAACATGGAGAACTGGAGCCAATGAAAACACCATTATTAAGTTTGATACTGATGTTAAAGTTGGGGGTAAACCACTTGAAAAAGGATCTTATGCCCTGTATACGCTTCCAAAAGTGGAGCAGTGGGAGGTGATTTTTTACAAGGACATCAACAACTGGGGATTGCCAGAACAGTGGGATGAAACCAAGGTTGCTGCGCGAATCACGGTAAAACCAGAAGCGGTTAACAGAATGGTTGAGACCTTTTCTTTGGCTGTAAATAATGTAACTTATGACGGTGCCGATTTGGAGATTTCATGGGAAAAAACCTTGGTTTCTGTTAAAATAGAAGTACCGACAAACGAGATTACTACCAAAAATATTGATGCTGTATTATCCGGTCCAAAAGCCGCTGATTTCTATGCAGCCGCAGAGTATTACTACCAAACCAATGGCGATATGAACAAGGCCTTGACCTGGGTGGACAAATCCATAGAGATGAATTCAAATCCTCCATTTTGGTATTACAGATTGAAATCACTGATCCAAAACAAAAAAGGAGACAAAGCCGGTGCCATCGCCTCAGCTAAATTGTCCCTTGCAGGAGCAGAGCGCGCCAACAACGCAGACTACATCAAAATGAACAACGATTCCATCAGAGAATGGTCAAAAAAATAACACAAAGGACTTCGCAATGAAGTCCTTTTTTATTAAAACGGCAGCCCGTCCCGCGGGTCCTCATCCGGCTCATTCAACGCATTTGAATCCCCGCCATGCCCGTCACTCCCGTGCTCATACGCATTGATTTCCTTGCTCTTGTTCCCCTCTGCAAAGTGAATTTCCCGCACAATGCAATTCAAAGAAGCAAACACCTTATCCTCCTTGACATAAGCGTCTGCAGCAGCCCGACCGATGATAGATAATTTTAGTCCTTTGGTAATATATTTGGCACTCGAGCCTGTTTTACCATACCTTACACATCTGACCCATTCTGTTTTAACCTGTTTCTCTCCATTAGTATCTGTCCAATAATCATTGACAGCCACACTAAATTTGATGGCATACCTTCCATTCTCAAACTTGTGAACTTCTGCATTTGCACCCACATTACCCATGATAATTAGTTGATTCATAGCCTCTTTTTTTAGTTGATTACACTTTTAATA
>JAGHSS010000018.1 GCA_018065745.1 Candidatus Neoflavobacterium equi
TATTTAAGCCTTGTATGTATTAGCATTCTGGTTTTCAGCCAGCTGTCAGCACAGACCACAGCAGAAGAAAAAATTGTGGAGGAATCTGGTTCCTTAGAAGAAATTGTAGTCAGCGGCACATTGCGCGAGGTAAGTCATTTACAAAGCCTGGTGCCTGTTGATATTTACCGTCCAGGATTTTTCTTAAAAAATCCAACATCTAACATTTTTGAAGCCCTGCAAGTGGTCAATGGAGTGCGCCCACAAATCAATTGCAATGTGTGCAATACTGGAGACATACACATCAACGGTTTGGAAGGCCCCTACACCATGGTTTTGATTGACGGCATGCCCATTGTCAGCGGTTTGTCAACGGTGTATGGATTGTCTGGAATTCCCAACGCTTTGGTGGAGCGCATTGAGATTGTAAAAGGTCCTGCCTCTTCCCTGTACGGAAGTGAAGCCATTGGAGGATTAATCAACATCATCACTAAAAACGCCAGTAAAGCCCCCAAGTTTAGCAGTGATATTTTTTCAACCAGCTGGGGAGAAACCAATGTGGACCTTTCCTACAGCGTGTCCAAAAAAGAGCGATTCAAAGTGATGACCGGAATCAATGCGTTTCACTATGACACCCCGATGGACAACAACAAGGACAATTTTACTGATTTAACCCTTCAAAAACGGGTTTCTGTATTTCAAAAATGGGATTTTGAACGGAAGTCTCAGAAGAAATTCACCCTTGCCGGACGGTATTATTATGAAGACCGCTGGGGAGGTGAAATGGGTTTTCAAAAAAAACACAGAGGCGGAGACCAGGTTTATGGAGAACATATCTACACCAACCGTTGGGAATTGTTGGGCCAATATGACGTTGACAGCAGTATCCCATTGAGCGCCTCCTTCTCATTCAACAACCACGATCAAGATGCGGCCTATGGGGATTCTTTTTACCTGGCGCAACAGCGCATAGGCTTTGGACAGTTGATTCACCAAGATGCCTATTCCAACCACCAACTCTTAATTGGTACCGCCCTCAGATACCAATATTACAACGACAATACCACAGCAACACCTACCGCTGATCAATACCTGATGCCCAGTGTATTTGTACAGGATGAATATCAAATCAATGAAAGACATCAGGTGTTGGTTGGTGCGCGATATGACTACCATTCCAAGCACGGCTCTATATTCACACCGCGAATTGCCTACCGTTTCCAAATCACTAATTTTGACATTCTGAGAATTAATGCTGGAACCGGCTTCAGGGTGGTCAACCTCTTTACTGAAGACCACGCAGCGTTAACAGGTGCACGAGAGGTAATCATTGCTGAAGCCTTGAAACCAGAACAGTCCAAAAACATAAATGTCAACTACCTCAAAAAAACATACACTGACCAAGGGGATGTATTCAGTTTAGAAGCAAGCGCTTGGTATACTTATTTCAGCAACGCCATTATACCGGATTATGAAACCCATGTCAATCAAATTATCTATGCCAATTTAAACGGGTATTCTGAGTCTAAAGGCGGCAGTATAAATGCCAATTTCGCATTGCATTCTGGATGGAAAGGACAATTGGGTTTCACCTTGATGGACGTTTCAAGAAAAGAAGACGGCACGCGCATCAGGCAACTGTTGACAGAGCGCAACAGTGGAACCTGGACTTTGAGTTATGATTTCACTAACGTGCCCTTGCGGTTGGATTACACTGGATTTGTGTATGGCCCCATGAGATTGCCGCTGTTGGGAGATCTGGATCCAAGGCCAGCACATTCCAAAACTTACAGCATCCAAAACATTCAAGCGACCTATCAAATATCCAAGCGTTTGGAATTGTATGGCGGTGTCAAAAACCTTTTGAATTGGACGGTAGCCAAAGGCAAACCCTTTTTGATTGCCAACGCGGCAGATCCTTTTGACAAAGAGGTGGTGTTTGACAACAGTGGAAGACCAACAGCAACACCAAACAACCCTTATGCGCTCACTTTTGACCCAAACTATGCATATGGAGGAAATCAAGGAATTCACGCGTTTACAGGCTTTAGATACAGCGTTTTTTAAGACATTAAAGTGTTGTGGTAATCACTTTGATTTTTACACAATGAAAAAGGGACCGTTGTTTAACGGTCCCTTTTGTATTACATATTGCTGATCCAAGCAGCTGGATTCATATTGTCTGCATTTCTAAAGACATAGAACATCAAGGTGGATCTACCATTTGATGGGGTGTGAATTTTACCCAAAATCTGTTTGGTCTTTACTTTGTCTCCTACACTTACTTGAACCGAACTCAAGTTTTTGTACAGGGTGAAATATTCACCGTGTTGTACTAAAACCCCTTTCATATTTCCAAAAAGTTGTATTTGAACCACTTCCCCTTCAAAGACTACTCTTGCTGTGGAACCGTTGTCTACTTTAATTTCAACACCACTGTTGTCCACCGTCAAGTTTGGATATACCGGATGCGGTTGAATTCCATATTTTGAAGACACTACCCCATTATCTGTTGGCCAAGGCAAACGTCCTTTGTTGTTTTTAAAGTTGTTTGACAAGGCTTCCCCTTCTTTGGACAAAATTACTTTTGCAGAAGAAACCGGTGCTTTTGACGCGGTCACCGCCTTGGTTGTCTTGGTTGTTTTGATTCCTTTTGCCTTGTTGGCAGCAGCAGTTGCAGCGGCGGCAGCAGCAGCTTTTCTATCTGCTTCAATCTTGGCTTTTCTGTTTGCTTCAGCAATGGCTTGACGAATCAATTGTTTTATTTGCTTGTCTATCTTAGCCGTTTCCTGCTTTTTCTTGTTGATTTCTGCAGTAATTTTTTTCTGGTCTTTCTTGATGGTTTGAACCAGTCGTTCCTTTTCTGCCTTTTCAACGTCTAATTCCTTCTTGTCCTTTTCAGTCTCTTTAAGAATTTTGACCTTTTGCTGTTTTTGAACTTCCAAGGCGCGCTGCTTTCCTTCTAAGATTAAATTCTTTTCTTTAATTTCATCTCCTTGAATCTTTCTGAAATCAGCATATTGTTTCATGTACTGAATTCGTTTGTAAGCTTGAAGAAAACTGGAAGAGGAAAGTACAAACATTACACGTGACTTTTCATTTCTACTCTTGTATGATTTTTGAATCATCTTGGAGTAATCAGCCTTTAGAGCAAGCAACTCTTTTTGAAGTGCATTGATCTCCTTTTGTTGCAAGTAAATGGCGTCATCCAAAAAATGCTTTTGCTTTTCTGTTGTCGCAATTAATTGCTCAATCAATTTGATTTTTTGCTCTTGTTCTTTTAACTGCGTCAGAACATCTTTTTCCTTAGCTTTTTCTGAATTAAGTTTGGATCTTGCTTCGCTAATTTCTTTTAAAATTTGTTCTTTTTTCAGCTCTAACTCTCTTTGCTTTGCAGAAGTCTCTTGACCCCAACCGATGATTGGAAGCAATAGAAGAAGTAAAGAACAGGCAATTTTATACATAAATTTTATTTTAGTCTATAAAGATTTGTTTGTAACCTTCTGGAACCTCATACTTAAATGAAAGATCTTCATTAAAGGTGATATTACTGTAAGTGATATCAATTTCATTGTGGTCCTTGTGTTGGGCGTCAATCTTCAAAGATTGCGGTAAATACATCCCATTAACTGTGGAATAACTTGGGTATTCTATGGTAATGTTTCTGTTTTCTTTGGCTTGAACGATGGTTGCTTTTTTCAACAAGTAATTTAAATCTTCAAAATAATAGGTTTTAACCGTTTGTTTATCTGACGTATTGATGATTTGGTGCAATCCCTCCACTAATTTGGCATCAAATTTACCACTATTCAATTGATCTAAAGCTTTACCCAAGAATAAATTTTGAACTTTTTGATAATCTAAATCGGTTCCTAACCAAGCGCTAAGCTTGGAGTAATCTCCTTCAAAATACTGTCTGTTCCAAACGTCGTAATAAGACACTTGATTTGGTGTGATGTGGGCTTTGAAAAAAGTCATTCCCAAGAAACGAACCATAACCAACATCTGTTTGTCTTTTTCCATGCGGATGTCTGCAGACACGGTTTGGTTTAAATGCTTGTCTTTATATTTTACACTACTTCTGATGGAAGCGGTTTTAAAATTTAAAACATTGGCATAATGCCCCTTGATGATGTCTTTTGAAGCAGAAGCCTCTGTTGCTTCTGCCGTGGTAACCGCAGTTTGTTTTAACGAACTACAGGCTGATAAACTCAACACTGTGGTCACTAATATAATATACTTTCTCATCTGTTCTATTTTTGTGGATCTATGCCTAATTCTTCAACAATTGATTTGCCTTAGAAAAGTATACATCTTTTTTCTTTTGATCTCCCAATTTATTGTAAACTTCTCCCAATTGTATGTAAATATTTGCTTCTAAACTGACGTCATCACCTAGGTAATCCAAAGCAGTTTCCAAAGCTTCTAATGCCTTTTTATATTGGGTTAGCAAATGCAAAGCGGTACCCTTGAAAAAGTACAGACGCGCATCTGACGGGAAAAATTCTAAATATTTATTGGACATTTTCAAGGCGTCATCACTTCTGCCTTGGTCCAAATAGGTTTGAATCAACAATTGCACTACCTGAATATCATTGCGATCAAAATTGGCTGCTTTGACAAAGTAATGGGCTGCCAAATCAAATTTTTGTTTGTTGTAAAAAAACAAACCGACCTCTTTGGAAACGTTGACGTTCTTTTGTTGGTCAAAGGTGGCTACTGCAAGGTCTAAAACCGCGGTATCACCATCTGTCTTATGGACTTGAATCAAGTACTTATTGAAAACACGATGTTTCATCAACTCGTGAATTTCAGTGCTGTTCAAAATTTGGAAAAGCGGTTTTTGCGCTTCATCCAGACTTTTTGCTAAGGCATTTTCAAATACCAAAACCTGATTCCAATCTGAATTGGGAATGTTGGTCTGTAGCTTTTTTAAAACTTCTGTGATTTTTGCGTTGTCGTTCTTCTTGATCAAATCCACTAGCAACACCTCATAGGCAGCGATGTCGTTTGGATATTGCTCCAAGCTTTTGCTCAAATTGACGTTGTTCTTTTTAGAATATGCCAATTCTGTTTCTACTTGAAATTTGTAACGTTGAACAACCATGGACAAGCGCCCTTTTTTCTCCATTTGTTCAATGGTGAACAAGGCTTTGTCAAATTGTTTGGTATGCATGTATAGGGAAACCAAATCGTCTTCGTAATCTGAATCAAAGGTGATCAATTTGACAACGATGGGCAACGCCTTGTCGTGCTGTTTGGTTTGGTAATACACGTCATACAAGCCGTGCCAATACCACTTTTGAGCAGGGTCCAAGCTTACCGCTTTCTGGTAAGCCTGTTCTGCATCTGTATATTTTTTTAAGGCAAAGTAATTCTTGCCTAATTCATTATAAAAAACAGGATTGTTGGGTTGCTCTGCTACACATTTTAAAAGATAAGTAACGGCTTTGTCGTTGTTTTCAACAGCCTTTTCTTTAATGGCACTAAAAAACGCCTCTTCTAACTGTTGGTTTGCAGTAGGCTTTGCTTCACTAATGTCCTGTCCATATCCAAGACTGGAAATGAAAAAGAGCGCAAGGGAAGCCCTTACAAGGTTGTTTTTTATCCTGTTTGTCATATTTATTCTAAGACGCTGTAGTCTCCAATGCTGATGGAAACGAATTCACCGTTAAAAACCGCGTGGCTTCCAACCATGGAATTGTCCAAATTGGCATTAGAAATGCGAGATTGGTTTTGAATTAAACTGTTTGTAATGGTTGCATTGGTCACTGAAGACCCGTTCCCCAAGGATACATTTGGTCCCACAGTAGCGTTGGTCAAGGTTACACCTTCTCCAATAAAACACGGTGGAATGATGGTTGCATTGTTTAATGTCACTGAATCTGACACCAAAGAAATTCCGTCTGCATGTAAGAAATTCAACATTCTGTTGTTGGTTTCAACGGTTACATTTTTATTTCCACAGTCCATCCATTCATCTACTTGTCCAGGAACAAACAACATGCCCTTTTGCTTCATGTTTTCCAAAGCATCCGTCAACTGGTATTCTCCCCCTTTAACGATGTCATTGTCAATCAAGAATTCCAATTCTTGGCGCAAAGTTTCTCCTGACTTGAAATAGTAAATACCAATGATGGCTAAATCTGAAACAAAGGTTGCTGGTTTCTCAACAAAATCAACAATTTGATTTTTGTCGTTTAACTGCACCACTCCAAACGCACTTGGATCTGCTACTTGTTTTACCCAAATAACGCTGTCTGCAGCGGTGTCAAGGGTAAAATCAGCTCTGAATAAGGTATCTGCATAAGCCACAACAACGGGCCCTTGCATGGATTGCTTAGCACACAAAATGGCATGTGCCGTTCCCAAAGCTTCGTTTTGATAATAAATGGTACCTTTTGAACCTAATTTAGCAGCAATCGCCTTTAAATCATCCTCCACTTGTTTTCCAAAACTTTCGTGAATGATGAAAGCTATCTCTTCAATATCTTGATTGATTACAGAGGCAATATCTTCCACCAAACGGTGTACTATTGGCTTCCCAGCAATTGGAATTAATGGTTTTGGAACAGTTAATGTATGTGGTCTCAAACGGGAACCACGTCCCGCCATTGGTACTATTATTTTCATTTGTTGATTTAAATTTAATTTAAAGACATTCAAGTCTGATTATTTTACTCCAGTGCTTCCAAAACCGGAGGCACCGCGATCTGTTTCATTCAATTCAGTGGTTGTTTCCCATTGAACGCGTTCGTGTTTTGCAACGACCATTTGAGCGATGCGCTCTCCATTTTCAACGACAAACGTCTCTTTGGACAAATTAACAAGGATGACACCAATCTCACCGCGGTAATCAGCGTCAACCGTTCCCGGTGAATTCAAACAGCTGATTCCCTTTTTCAAAGCCAAGCCACTGCGCGGTCTGATTTGAGCTTCATAACCAACGGGTAATTCAATGAATAAACCTGTGGGAATTAAAGCGCGGTCCATGGGTTCCAAAACTACAGGAGCCTCTAAATTGGCACGCAAATCCATACCTGCGGACGCCAAGGTTTCATAGGCTGGAAGTTGATGTTGTGATTTATTAATTATTTTAACGGTCATCTGAAATGAATTGTTTTTTTAAAAATACAAAAATTATGTCGTTATCGTTTTAAAATCTTTAAAATAAGCTCTTTTTCATTGCGGTATATGAAACCGATGAAAAGCAGGATAAACAAAATCCCCACGGCGATATGTGCTCTGAAAAAAGGTATGTAAAAATACAAACACGACAATATGATGGAACCTCCCAAATACATTCCTATCTCTTTTTTGGGATAGGGAATGGCATAAAATTTTTGGCCCAAGAGGTAGGATATCATCATCATGGAACCGTATGCTACCAACGTGGCAATAGCGGATCCCAAATAGCTGAAATGCGGTATTAAAAGGTAGTTTAAAACCAAGGTTAACACGGCACCAACAATGGAGATGTATGCCCCAACAATGGTTTTGTCAATTAACTTGTACCAAACTGACAAACTGGTGTAAATACCAAGGAAGAAGTTGGCCAACAAAATTAAGGGAACAACAGACATGGCTTCCCAATATGAGGTGTCTCTGACCAAAAGTATTTTAACTACATCTGCAAAGACCACAACGCCTAAAAGAATCAAAGATCCAAAGATGACAAAGTATTTTGTAATGGCAGCATAGGTCTTTGGAGCGTCTTCATTTTTAGCATAACTAAAAAAGAAGGGTTCAATTCCCAAGGTGTAAGCGGTTCTGAAAAGCACCATGAAAAGTCCAATTTTGTAGCAGGCAGCATAAGCTCCTACTGCAGCTTTGGCTATATTTTGTGGCAACCAATGGTCCAATAAAATCTTGTCAAAATGTTCATTAACTGCAAAGGCCAAACCAGCGATCAGTATGGGAAAACCATAGTTGAGCATTTGCTTGAGCAATTGGTAGTTGAAGGACAGCTTCAGTGTGAAGTAATCCCCTATGAAAAACAAGAGGGTGAACGCACTTGCAACGACGTTTGACAGAAAGATGTATCCAATTTGGAAATTGGGGATGTATATGCTGTACCAGAAAGAATCTGATCCTGTTTGCGCCAGTTTGGGCAGGTATACCAAAAAGAACACATTGAGTCCCATATTGATGACGACATTGGCAATTTTAATAACGGCATACTTTATGGGGCGTTGTTCCACTCTGAGCTTGGAGAACGGTATGACCACCAGGGCATCCAGGACTAAAATCCAAACGGCAAAAACAACGAATTCAACTTCTGAGTTGAACACTTTTGCCAGGGCATCTTGAAAGAGTATTCCCAAAAACAGAAAGGAAAGACTGGATACCAACAGGGCATATAAGGAGGTTGAGACAACGGTTTTCTTGTCCTCTTCTTTGTTGTAAAATCTAAAGAATGCGGTTTCCATTCCATAGGAAAGGACCACGTTTAAAAAAATCATCCAAGACAAGAGCAGGGTAATGCTGCCGTAGGCTTCTTTGGGCATGCTGTTTGTGTGCAGACCAACAAGAAAGAAGCTAAGCATTCTTGGCAATACCGTGGCTATAC
>JAGHSS010000155.1 GCA_018065745.1 Candidatus Neoflavobacterium equi
ATATAAAGGATTATGTCGTCTCATTACGAAGCACCGATTAGAAAACCTTTAGTTCTTGGTGATAAATCTTATCACGATGTAACTGTAGATGTAGCTCGTCCAGTTGAAGGAAGAGCAAATAAACAATGGTGGATAGTATTTTCTATTGCATTAGCAGCTTTCCTTTGGGGAGTTGGATGTATTATCTACACTGTATCTACAGGTATTGGAACTTGGGGATTAAATAAAACAGTAGGTTGGGCCTGGGATATTACTAACTTCGTTTGGTGGGTTGGTATCGGTCACGCCGGAACATTAATTTCTGCAGTATTATTGTTATTCCGTCAAAAATGGAGAATGGCTATTAACCGTTCTGCTGAGGCAATGACAATTTTCTCTGTATGTCAAGCAGGTTTATTCCCAATTTTCCACATGGGTCGTCCATGGTTGGCTTATTGGACTTTACCTATTCCAAACCAATTTGGATCACTTTGGGTGAACTTTAACTCGCCATTGTTATGGGACGTATTCGCGATCTCTACATACTTGTCAGTATCATTAGTTTTCTGGTGGACTGGTTTGTTACCTGACTTCGCTATGTTGCGTGACCGTGCAATCACTCCTTTCAACAAAAGAGTATACTCTATTCTTTCTTTTGGTTGGTCTGGTAGAGCTAAAGACTGGCAACGTTTTGAAGAAGTATCTTTAGTATTAGCAGGTTTAGCAACACCGTTGGTATTGTCTGTACACACTATTGTATCTTTTGACTTTGCTACCTCTGTTATCCCTGGATGGCATACAACAATCTTACCTCCATACTTCGTTGCTGGAGCTATCTTCTCTGGATTCGCAATGGTTAATACCTTGTTGATCATCATGAGAAAAGTAAGTAATTTGGAAGACTATATCACCATTCAACACATTGAATTGATGAACTTAGTCGTGATGATTACTGGATCTATTGTAGGGGTTGCTTATATTACAGAGTTAGTGATTGCTTGGTACTCAGGTGTTGAGTATGAACAATACGCTTTCATCAATAGAGCAACAGGACCTTACTGGTGGTCATACTGGTGTATGATGACGTTCAACGTGATCTCTCCTCAGGTAATGTGGTTTAAGAAAATTAGAACAAGTATTATTGGTTCTTTCGTAATTTCTATCATCGTGAATATTGGTATGTGGTTTGAGCGTTTCGTAATTATCGTTACATCACTTCACAGAGATTATTTACCATCTTCTTGGACCATGTTCCAACCAACATTCGTTGATGCTGGTTTCTACATCGGTACCATTGGTTTCTTCTTTGTATTGTTCTTACTTTACTCAAGAAGTTTCCCAGTGATCGCTCAAGCAGAGGTGAAAACAATTTTGAAATCTTCTGGTGAATTTTACAAAAAAGCAAGAGAGAACGGTAATCATAAACACAATCACTAAGAGATCATGAGTACTAAAGTTTTACACGTATTATACAATGATGATGACGTATTAATGGAGGCAGTTCACGCAACTCGTTCAGCGCATCACCACATTGAAGAAGTTTATACTCCTTTTCCAGTTCACGGATTGGATAAGGCGTTAGGTTTAGCTCCAACTAGATTAGCTATCTGTGCTTTTATTTATGGAGTTATTGGTTTATCATTTGCTACATTCATGATGAATTTCATCATGATTGAAGATTGGCCTCAAGACATTGGTGGTAAACCAAGTTTTAGCTACATTCAAAACATGCCAGCGTTTGTGCCAATTATGTTTGAATTAACAGTATTCTTTGCTGCCCATTTAATGGTGTTTACTTTCTTTATGAGAAGTAGATTATGGCCTTTTAAACAAGCTGAGAATCCTGATGTGAGAACTACAGATGATCACTTTTTAATGGAAGTTGCTCTTCACGGAAACGAAGAAGAATTAGTAAATTTCTTTAAAAATACCGGAGCAGTAGAAGTTAAAGTAATAGATAAGCATTAATAGAAGATATGAAATCCTTATATAAATTAGTAGCATTAGCTGGGGTATCGATTTTCGCCGCATCTTGTGCAGATAAATCTAGACCGAACTACCAGTATTTTCCTAATATGTACCAATCTGTAGCTTATGAAACGTATTCAGAATCTGCAGCTTTCAACAATGGAAAAGAAGGTCAATTACCGGCTGAAGGAAGTATCAAAAGAGGTTTTGAACCTTATGATTTTGAAAATACTCCTGAAGGACTTTTGTTAGCAAAAGCTAATAATAAATCACCATTAGACTCTTTATCACAAGCAGATAAAGACAAGGGAACTCAACTTTTTGGGATCTATTGTGCTGTTTGCCACGGTGAAAAAGGAGACGGTCAAAGTAATTTAGTAAAACGTGAGAAATTCCTTGGGGTTCCTTCTTATACTGATAGAGATATCACTGAAGGAAGTGTATTCCACGTGATTACTTATGGATTAAACTCCATGGGTTCTCATGCTAACCAATTGACGCAACATGAGCGTTGGTTAGTTGCAAACCACGTTTTAGAGTTAAAAGGAGAATTAAGTAAATAAATAATTTGAAAGTTTAGATATGTATACATTTTCAAACAAATTAAAAACGTTTGCTTTTATCCTTATGGCTTTAGGTTTTATAGGTATAGCAATTGGTTTTGTTAAAGCACCAAAAACTACTGAAGAAGTAGAAGCGATATTAGCAGCTGAGCATCACGGGGGACACGAAGTTGTCGCTCATGATGTGAAAGTAGCTTCTCATGAGCAAATCGCTCAAGAAGTAGCTGTAGATTCAACTGTTGTTAGCGACACTACTAAAGTAGTTGCTCCAGTTGTTAAACACGAATCTCATGATGATCACGATGCTCACGCTGAGCATACGGAACATGTGAAACACGTGTTGCACTCATTACAAAACAAACCATGGGCTGCATTATATGTTGCTTGTATCTTTGTAATGTTAATCTCTGCTGGGGTTCTTGCATTTTATGCAATTCAACAAGCTGCTCAAGCAGGTTGGTCTCCAGTATTGTTTAGAGTAATGGAAGGTATCACGGCTTATTTGTTGCCTGGTTCTATCATTTTCTTCATCATTCTTGTTCTTTCAGGAATGCACTTCAACCATTTATTTGTTTGGATGACAGAAGGAATCTTAGACCCAACTAGTCCAACTTATGACCCTGTGGTTGCTGGAAAATCAGCTTACTTAAATGTACCGTTCTGGTTGATCAGAGCTTTCATTATGTTGGCAGGTTGGAATGCTTACCGTCATTTCTCTAGAAAAAATTCATTAGCTCAAGATGAAGCTTCTGACAATGTGATTTACAAAAAGAATTTCAAACTTGCTGCGGTATTCTTAGTGTTCTTCATCGTTACTGAATCTATTTCATCATGGGACTGGATCATGTCTTTTGATCCACACTGGTACTCAACTCTTTACGGGTGGTATGTATTAGCTTCTTTCCTAGTTTCTGGGGTGTCTGTTATCGCAATCATCACCATTTACTTAAGAGCTAACGGATTCCTTCCTGAAGTAAGTACTTCACATTTACACGATTTAGCTAAATTTATGTTTGGATTCTCAATTTTCTGGACATACCTTTGGTTCTCTCAATTCATGTTGATGTGGTATTCTAACATTCCTGAGGAAGTTGTTTACTTTATTACAAGAATTGAAAACTATAACTTGCCATTCTTTGGTATGTTAATCTTAAACTTTGCATTACCTTTATTAATCTTAATTAATACAGATTTCAAACGCTTAACTTGGTTAATCGTTATGGTAGGTATTATCATCTTGTGTGGTCACTATTTAGACTTCTTCAACATGATTATGCCAGCTACTGTAGGAGATCAATGGTTTATCGGAGTATCTGAAATTAGTTCATTATTATTCTTCATTGGATTGTTCATCTATGTAGTATTTACTGCATTGACTAAAGCGCCTTTATTAGCTAAACGCAACCCATTCATTGAAGAAAGTAAACATTTTCATTATTAATAATTAAAGTACTTAACAAATGATAAGTTTATTGATACTTGTAGTAGTAGTATTATTAGGTGTTGCCATATGGCAATTAACGAAAATATTTGATTTAACTCAAATAGGCAACTCAAATGCATCTCAGGATGCATCTGAGGTTGCAAATGAGAAAGACAATAATATCCAAGGATACTTAATGTTTGGTTTCTTAGCCTTTATTTATGTATTCACGATTTATTCTTGTATTGCTTGGGGTCATTTCCCATTGTTGTCAGACGCTGCTTCAGAACACGGAGCTACTGTTGATAACTTAATGATCATCACTTTTGTAATCATTGGTTTAGTTCAAATTTTGACTCAAGGTCTTTTACACTACTTCGCTTTCGCAAGTAGAGGTATCAAAGGACGCAAAGCGTTTTATTTTGCTGACAATGATCGTTTAGAGTTCATGTGGACTATTATTCCTGTAATCGTTTTAGCTGGTTTGATCCTTTACGGATTGTACGGTTGGACAAACATCATGTTTGTTGATGAAGAGGAAGACGTAATGTATGTGGAAGTATATGCAAAACAATTTGGTTGGGAAGTACGTTACGCTGGTGAAGACAATGTCTTAGGTAAAGCGAACATTCGTTTCATTGAAGGTGTAAACACTACGGGTGTTGACATGTCAGATCCAAATGCAGCTGATGATATCCCAGCTTCAGAACTACACTTACCAGTAGGTAAAAAAGTAGTTTTCAAAATTCGTTCTCAAGATGTTTTACACTCTGTGTACATGCCACACTTTAGAGCTCAAATGAATGCAGTTCCTGGAATGGTTACTCAATTCGCTTTCACTCCAATCACTACAACTGAACAAATGCGCGAAAACCGTGACATTGTGAACAAAGTAGCGAATATCAACAAGTTGAGAGCTGAGAAAAGTGCTGCTACAGGTGTTGCTTTGGACCCTTACGTTTTTGATTACTTAGTTTTATGTAACAAAATCTGTGGTGCATCTCACTACAATATGCAAATGAAAGTGGTTGTTGAAACTGAAGCTGAGTTCAAAGCTTGGTTGAAAGGTCAAAAATCACTTAAAACAGCTATCGCTGCAGCTACTGAAAAACCAGCTGATGCAGAAGTAGCTCAACCTGAAACTGCTGCACCTGCTCAAGATGCTCCTGTTGTAGTTTTAGATTCAACTGCAGTTGTTGCACAAATAGTAAAATAATCGATTTATAAATATTATTTATTAAATACAATAATATGTCAGCAGTAGGACACGAATTAAGTCACGATCATGCACACGATCACCATCATAAAGAAACTTTCGTAACGAAGTATCTTTTCAGTATGGATCACAAAATGATCGCGAAACAGTTTCTTATCACAGGTATTTTCATGGGAATCATCGGGATTGTTATGTCTCTTTTATTCCGTATGCAAATTGCTTGGCCAGAAGAATCTTTTGGAATTTTTAAATTCCTTTTAGGAGATAAAATGGCTCCAGGTGGAGTTATGAAAAATGACGCTTACTTAGCCTTAGTTACAATTCACGGTACCATCATGGTATTCTTCGTTTTGACAGCAGGTTTGAGTGGTACATTCTCTAACTTACTTATTCCATTACAAATTGGTGCACGTGATATGGCCTCAGGTTTCATGAATATGTTATCTTATTGGTTATTCTTTATCGCTTGTGTTATCATGATTTCATCATTGTTTGTTGAATCAGGACCAGCATCTGCAGGTTGGACAATCTATCCTCCTTTAAGTGCCGTGCCTCAAGCAATTCCAGGTTCTGGAACAGGGATGACTTTATGGTTAGTTTCTATGGCTATCTTCATTGTTCAATCAACAATGGGTTCTTTGAACTACATCGTTACCGTTCTTAACTTAAGAACAAAAGGTATGACAATGACTAGATTACCATTAACTATCTGGACACTTTGGGTTACTGCAATCATTGGGGTAGTTTCTTTCCCAGTTTTATTCGCAGCAGCTTTATTGTTAGTTTTTGATAGAAGTTTTGGTACTTCATTCTTCTTGTCTGATATCTTTATCGCAGGAGAAGTTTTACATTACCAAGGGGGATCTCCTGTGTTGTTTGAACACTTGTTCTGGTTCTTAGGACACCCTGAAGTATATATCGTTATCTTACCAGCAATGGGACTTGTTTCAGAAATTTTGGCTACTAACTCTCGTAAACCTATCTTCGGTTACCGTGCGATGATTACTTCAGTTTTAGCTATTGCATTCTTGTCAACAATCGTTTGGGGTCACCACATGTTCGTGTCAGGTATGAATCCATTCTTAGGATCTGTATTTACATTCACAACATTATTGATCGCAATCCCTTCTGCTGTAAAAGCGTTCAACTGGATCACTACAATTTGGAAAGGTAACTTACAAATGAATCCAGCCATGTTATTCTCTATCGGGTTTGTTTCTACATTCATCACTGGAGGTTTAACAGGAATCGTTTTAGGAGACTCTACTTTGGACATCAATGTGCATGATACGTATTTCGTAATTGCCCATTTCCACTTAGTAATGGGGATCTCTGCACTTTACGGAATGTTCGCTGGTATCTACCACTGGTTCCCTAAAATGTACGGTAAGATGATGAACAAAAACTTAGGTTACGTTCACTTCTGGGTAACTGCAATCTCTGCTTACGGTGTTTTCTTCCCGATGCACTTTATCGGTCTTGCAGGTCTTCCAAGACGTTACTACACAAACTCTGCTTTCCCATTGTTTGATGAAATGGTAAATGTAAATATTGTAATTACTGTATTCGCTTTAGTTGGTGCAGCTTTCCAATTGGTATTCTTGTGGAACTTCTTCTATAGCATTTTCTATGGTAAGAAAGCGACCCAAAACCCATGGAGATCTACAACTTTGGAATGGACTACTCCGGTAGAACACATCCACGGTAACTGGCCAGGTGAAATTCCAGAAGTACACAGATGGCCTTACGATTACAGTAAGCCAGGTCATGACGATGATTTCGTGATGCAACATGTACCAATGAAACCAGGTGAAGAACAATTACACCATTAATATATCTAAAACCACTCTTTTTTAAAGGGTGGTTTTTTTTTGCCTTTTACCGTTGAGTGTTTTTTCTGGGCGTTCCCTCCGGGCCGGGCTGTCCGCAGTATCTTTTCGTCGGCAAAGCCTCCAAAAAGGGTGCCGCTCCCATCCCTAACGCAGACCTCCAGCCCTCAAAAAAATACCTCCAACACCAAATCATTTCTTTATTTTCAATTCCAAAATTTGTATATTTATTAAAAATTAAAACAAGATGATGGAACAACTTAAAGGACTTATTGAGCAACTTACAGCTCAAGAAGTTACTAAATCTGACGCTATTGATAACAATCTAGCTTCAAACGTAGCTAAAGAAACAGGTACAACACTCGTTTCTGGTTCGCAAAATGCACTCTCTTCAGGTAATGTTTCTGATATTATGGGCATGTTGACCTCTGGAGGTACAGCAGCTTCTCTAGCAAGCAACCCAGTAGTAAAAAATATAATAGAATCCCTAACTAATAATTTGGGTAACAACGTTGGGATTGATAAATCAGCAGCTTCAGGGTTTGCAGGTGGTGCAATTCCAAAAATTCTTGAAATGGTCTTAGGATCGGCAAAAAGCGGTTCAAACGGCTTTAATATTACAGATTTAGTATCTTCTCTTGGAGGTTCAGGTTCCATCTTGAACAACTTGAAAGATTTTGGTTTAGATCAAAACGGAGACGGTAAAGTAGACATCCAAGACGCCATCTCAGCCATTACAGGTTCAGGTAAAAAAGGTGGTTTAGGAGGATTGCTAGGCGGTCTTTTTGGAAAGAAATAATTCCATACAAGCATAAAAAAAAAGCTTTCTGAAAAGAAAGCTTTTTTTGTTTTATAGAGTCAATTGAAGCAGCGCCTCAATCAAACGTTACTTAAGAAAAAATCTCGTTTAGAATACGTGCCAATCTCAAACCACCCTTCAACATTTGGTTTTCAACAACCTCTTTGTTCAAGTATTGGTATTCATATTTCAATTTGGTGTTTTTTTCAGCCTCAGCATAAATACCATTCGCAATCACGTGAGATTCATACAACCAATCACCCAACGTTCCCGCTTGAATTTTAGATTTGGCATCCTTGTCAATAATGTTCAATACATTGGCGTATTCCGTATAGCTGTACTTTTCAAAATCAACCAATTTAGAATCCCATAACGTGTGGATGTTGGTACGTTCTCCAAACCATTCAACCGTTACCTTGTTACCACCCAAATCACCAGCTCTACCAACGTGCATTGGTTGGTGTGCATCTCCAACCATGTGGATGATGTAGTATAAATATTGTTGTTTTGTTTCCTCAGTCAAGTTGTTGTTGTTTTTCAACTCCCCAACCAAGAACTGTAATTTTTTATATAAGTTTTCTTCCGGAGTCAATTCCAAAGAAGCCAAACAAGTTGCTTTGTCAGCCGCTGGCTCAATGTTCACATAGTGCCATCCATCGTTCATTTTGAATTTCGCGTCAGACTTCACAAAGTCAGGCCAGTTAGCCCAGTACGCCAATTTTTGATTTCCGATAATTTTACTGATAGATTTCTTTGCTTTCTTTGATAAATTTTGTTCAGCAACCTCTGCAACAACACGGTGTCCAGTAGTTCCCCAAGCCATCACATCTGTTGTGTTCATCACAAACAAACACGCCAGTAAATAAAATAATTTAAGTTTCATAAAGATGTATTT
>JAGHSS010000363.1 GCA_018065745.1 Candidatus Neoflavobacterium equi
CTATTAAGTCGCTTTTTTATTATTGTTTTAAGATTACATTTTTAGAATCTTCTAAAACTTCAATCTGAGTTAATCCGTGTTTTGCTAAATTTTTCATAGAAGCATCCCATTTTTTTCCGCTCAAAGCTGCTGCTGTTTTAAGTGATCCCAATTCCATTTTATGGTCGTTTTTACTTAAAATATCAACAATAAGTTGTTCTTCATTTGTCAATTCAAATGTTGGTTCCGCTTTTTCAGGTCTCATTTGAGGGAAGAAAAGTACCTCTTGAATAGAAGGATTGTTTGTTAAGAACATAATCAATCTGTCCATTCCAATTCCCAAACCAGAGGTTGGCGGCATTCCATATTCAAGGGCTCTTAAGAAATCTTGATCAATGAACATCGCTTCATCATCTCCTCTTTCTGAAAGTGCCATTTGAGATTCAAAACGTTGTCTTTGATCAATTGGATCATTTAATTCTGAATATGCGTTAGCAATTTCTTTACCACATACCATTAATTCAAAACGCTCTGTAAGCTCTGGATTGTCTCTGTGTTCTTTTGTAAGCGGAGACATATCTTTTGGATAATCAGTGATGAACGTTGGTTGAATGAAGTTACCTTCACATTTTTCACCAAAAATTTCGTCAATTAATTTTCCTTTACCCATGGTTTCATTAACATCAATTCCCATTGATTTAGCAGCTTCAAACAATTCTGTTTCTGTTTTTCCAGTAATGTCAAAACCTGTAAAATGTTTGATTGCATCCGTCATGGTTACACGTGCATAAGGCGCTTTGAAACTTACATTATGTTCTCCAAAAGTAGCATCTGTAGTTCCGTTCACAGCGATAGCACAATGCTCCAATAGGTTTTCTGTGAATTCCATCATCCAGTTGTAATCTTTGTATGCTACATAGATTTCCATTGCTGTAAATTCAGGATTGTGTGTACGGTCCATTCCTTCATTTCTAAAGTTTTTAGAAAATTCATAAACTCCGTCAAAACCACCAACAATTAAACGTTTTAAATACAATTCATTAGCAATTCTCATGTACAAAGGAATGTCCAAAGAATTGTGGTGTGTAATAAAAGGTCTTGCAGCAGCACCACCAGGGATGGCTTGTAATACAGGAGTTTCAACCTCCATATATCCAGCTTGATTAAAGAAGTCTCTCATTGCATTGAACAATTTAGTTCTTTTTACAAATACTTCTTTAACTTGAGGGTTAACCACAAGGTCAACATATCTCATTCTATATCTCAATTCAGGGTCTGTAAAAGCATCAAATACCTTTCCTTCTTCATCTGTTTTTGGCAATGGAAGTGGACGTAAAGTTTTGCTTAAAAGATCAAATTTTTGAACTCTAATACATTTTGCACCTACTTGAGTAGTAAACAATTCTCCTTCAACTCCAATAAAGTCCCCAAGGTCAGTTAATTTTCTAATTACTTGGTTGTATAATGTTTTGTCTTCTCCAGGACAAATTACATCTCTGTTTAAATACAATTGAATACGTCCTTCAGAATCTTGTAATTCAGCAAAAATAGCTTTACCTTGATCTCTGATACTCATCAATCTTCCCGCAACAATCACTTGCTTACCTTCTTCAAAAGTTTCCTTAACCTGCTTCGATGTGTGGTTCACTGGAAACAAATTTGCTGGATATGGATTGATGCCAAGTTCTCTTAACTTGCTCAATTTCTCTCTTCTGAT
>JAGHSS010000247.1 GCA_018065745.1 Candidatus Neoflavobacterium equi
CAACAAAAGACTTGGAAAAGTATTTACCATCAATACACCTGCCAACAATACCCATTGTACAAAATTAGAAGCTACTGAGACTACAGGCACTAATTTTGAACGCATTTCTAACCAGGAATAAGCGGTAGCGTGTTGTACTGCGTGTCCACACTCATGGGCTGCAACAGCTGCTGCTGCGGCATTGCGTTGGTTGTAAACGGCCTCTGATAAATTGACTGTTTTGTCAGCCGGATTGTAATGGTCTGTCAATCTGCCAGGAGTTGATATGACTTTTACATCATAAATCCCGTGATCATGGAGCATTTGAGTGGCAATTTCTGCCCCACTCATTCCATTCTGAAGACGAACTTTAGAATATTTTTCAAACTTTCTCTTTAATGTATTACCTACCAGCCAGCTTGCCAGCATAATAATACCCATCAATAAAATTCCCACATTAATTCAACTTTTTTATAAATATAACAAATCATATACCAAGTTTCAAGTATTACCGCTTCAATGACACCTATTTAACATTTTATTAAGTAGTGAGATGTTAAATATGAATACAAACTATACTAATTTATTATGAATATAGTTTGGATAGTAAGTGGTTCTAACTAATTTTGCAAAAATTTAATCAAGTGATATCGTATACCGTTTTAAAAAATGACACTTCTGATGAATGGGTAACCTTTGTTCACGGAGCGGGAGGAAGCTCTACCATTTGGTTCAAACAAATCAGAGCTTTTAAAGCACATTTCAATGTATTGTTGTTAGACTTGAGAGGTCATGGAAATTCTGGAAAAAAACAAAAGCGCATATTCAAAGGCAATTACACATTTCCAATTATTGCAAATGATATCATTGAAGTAATTGATCATTTAAAAATTGAACGCTCTCATTTTATAGGCATGTCGCTGGGAACGATTGTCATCAGACAGTTGGCTGCACTGCACCCGCAACGTGTAAAATCCATGATTATGGGTGGCGCGATTATCCAAATGAATTTCAGATCTCAGATCTTGATGAAATTGGGCAATACATTTAAATATGTTATGCCTTATCTGGTACTATATAAATTGTTTGCATTCATTATTATGCCTAAAAAGAACCACAAGGTTTCCAGACATATGTTTATCAATGAGGCGAAAAAGTTATACCAAAAAGAATTTTTGAAGTGGTTTAAACTCACCGGAGAGATAAATCCCTTACTGAAATGGTTCAGACAACAGGAATTGAACATCCCAACCCTGTACATTATGGGTGATGAAGATTATATGTTTTTACCGTATGTGAAGAAATTGGTTTCCCAACATTACAGAACGTCCCAATTGTTTGTAATCAATAGATGTGGACATGTTGTAAACGTGGACAACCCAACCTTGTTTAATCAAAAAGCGATCGAATTTATACAAAACAAAAAAGACAACTAAGGTTGTCTTTTTCTTTGTAAATCTTCTTTGTAAATCATGCGTTCATTCAAGGAAGGAATGCGCAATATATCCATTAGGTGCTCCATTTCTATTTTGGAATTAAAAAAATAAGTTTCCAAAATAGGCCTGATGTTTCTCAACTCATGTCTACTCACCTGTTGAAAATGGCATTGTACCTCATCTCCTTTGACGGTTTTGATCAACAGTAAATTCATCACTCCTTGAGATAAAGCTCCTGAATCTGCAATTTGCTTTTGCTTTAAAGCACCATAAAAATCTGTATATCCTTCAAATTTTATCGTGTCAATGGCGTCTAACTCATAGACTTTAGACCCGATAGCTATGGCTTTTTTTGAAAAAACTAAATCTGCATACAAATGCCCTCTCAAAGGCTCGTGATGTAGCATCCCTTGTTTTTTAATATTGTCTTTATTAAAATAAAAAGCCATCATCATTACAATAACTAATCCGTCAATAAAATAAATTGGCAGTCTGCTAAAAAATGTAAAGCGCACAAAAAGATAGATAATCAATACCCCCAAGACCAGTTTGGCCATGGGGATTATTGGTTCTCTTTTTATTTTAGTTGACCCTACAAAACGATTAAAGCTATAGTTATCTAAATCCTCTTCCATCTTGATTTTTTATTTTTTATCCTGCGATATTTATAATTTTTCCAGGTACAATAATCACCTTTTTAGGTTCTTGACCATCCAATTGCGCTATTGTTCTTGGATCATTCATGATGATCTCTTTGATTTGCTCTACAGTCAAGTCCAAAGGCAATTCAATTTTAAAACGCATTTTACCATTAAATGACACCGGGTATTCCTTAGCGCTTTCTACCAAATAACTTGGTTCAAAAACCGGGAAGGATTGAAGTGAAATAGACCCTTCATGACCCAATACCGCCCACAACTCTTCAGCAATATGTGGTGCATAAGGCGCAACTAAGATGGCCAACGGCTCTAAAATTGCACGGTGATTACATTTTAGTTGAGACAATTCATTCACACAAATCATAAATTGAGAAACAGAGGTATTGAAAGAGAAATTCTCAATATCTTCTACTACTTTTTTAATGGTTTTGTGAAGTGATTTGTACATGTCTTTTGTAGGCTCTTCATCTACTACCAAAACTCCTTGCTCATCTGCATACAGTTTCCACAGTTTCTTTAGGAATCCTGAAACTCCTGTAATACCAGCCGTATTCCAAGGTTTAGATTGCTCTAATGGCCCCAAGAACATTTCATAAAGACGTAGGGTATCTGCTCCGTACTCCTCACAAATATCATCTGGATTAACCACGTTGAATTTAGATTTTGACATCTTTTCAACCTCGTGACCCACAATGTATTTTCCTGAATCTTCTAAAATGAATTCTGCACCGGCAAAATCTGCACGCCAAGATTTAAATCCATCCACATCCAACTCTGAAGACGCATTTACTAAAGCGACATCAGCGTGAATTGGCTGCACTTTTTGTCCGTTGATTTTCCCCTTAGAAACAAAGGTATTAGTCCCTTCTAAACGGTATACAAAAGCAGAAGTTCCCAAGATCATCCCTTGGTTGATCAACTTTTTAAACGGCTCCTCCACCTGAATAAATCCAGTGTCTTTTAAGAACTTGTTCCAGAAACGAGCATACAAAAGGTGTCCTGTAGCATGTTCTCCACCACCGATGTATAAATCTACACTTTCCCAATATTGCAATGCTTCTTTAGACGCAAATACCTCTGTATTTCCTGCATCCATATAACGCAACCAATACCAAGAACTTCCTGCCCAACCTGGCATGGTGTTTAATTCCAATGGGAAAACAGTTGCATGATCAATCGTGTCATTGGCAACCACTTGATTGGTAACGGTATTCCAAGCCCAAACAGAGGCATTACCCAAAGGTGGCAATCCGTCTTCTGTTGGCAAGTATTTTTCAACTTCTGGCAAAACAATCGGCAGGTGTTTTGCATCGATCATTTTTGGCAATCCGTTGATATAGTAAACTGGGAAAGGCTCTCCCCAATAGCGTTGTCTTGAGAAAACAGCATCTCTTAAACGGTAATTTACTTTGGCAAATCCCGCTTTTTTCTCTTCCAAAGCTTCAATTACTTTGGCTGTAGCAGCCTTGTAATCCAAACCGTCCAAGAACGAAGAAGCTACTAATTTAAACCCACCTTTTTCTCCATAGGCATTTTCAGAAATATCTTGATCAAAAATATTTTTAATCTCAGGCATTCCCACAGTTCCCTTGAAGAAGTTAGCGAACGCATAATCACGCTCATCACCACATGGAACGGCCATTACAGCACCGGTACCATATCCTGCAAGCACGTAATCACCAATCCAAACTGGAATTGCGTCACCTGTGAATGGATGTACAGCATAAGCTCCTGTGAAAACTCCAGAAATAGTTTTGACATCCGCCATACGCTCACGCTCACTGCGTTTAGAAGTTGCTTGAACATAAGCTTCAACCGCGTCTTTTTGTTCTGCAGTTGTGATTTGAGCAACCAATTCATGTTCTGGTGCCAAAGTCATGAAAGTAACTCCAAAAATAGTATCAGGTCTGGTGGTAAATACTTCAATTTGTGCCTCTCCTTTTTCAAGTTGGAAGAATACAGAAGCCCCAACAGATTTTCCAATCCAATTGCGTTGACTTTCTTTGATGGATTCACTCCAATCAATGGTTTCTAACCCTTGTAATAAACGCTCTGCATAGGCAGAAATACGCATACTCCACTGGGTCATTTTTTTGCGGATCACCGGGTGACCACCACGCTCTGACAAACCGTTGATGATTTCATCATTAGCCAAAACAGTTCCCAATGCAGGACACCAGTTTACTTCTGTTTCAGCAAGGTAAGTCATGCGGTATTTCAACAACAGTTGCTCTTGCGCATCTGCAGTTAAAGCATTCCATTCTTGTGCAGTGATGATGTCAATTTGATCATCACAAACTGCGTGAACGTTTGCATTTCCTTCAGCTTCAAAAATGGAAACCAAAGTGCTTATATTTTCAGCGCGATCTGTGTCCTTGTTGTACCATGAATTGAACAACTGAACAAAAATCCACTGGGTGTGTTTGTAATAGTCTGGGTTTGATGTGCGCACCTCACGTGACCAATCAAAAGAAAAACCAATTTTGTCTAACTGCTCTCTGTAACGGTTGATGTTCGTTTCTGTAGTCAAAGCTGGGTGTTGTCCCGTTTGAATAGCATATTGCTCTGCTGGCAATCCAAAACTGTCATATCCCTGAGGGTGTAACACATTAAAACCTTGATGTCTTTTGTATCGTGCATAGATATCTGATGCTATGTATCCAAGTGGATGTCCAACATGCAGACCTGCTCCCGATGGATATGGAAACATATCCAATACAAAATATTTTGGTTTTTCTGAATTATTCTCCGTTTTGAAAGTTTGGTTTTCACGCCAATACTTTTGCCATTTCGCTTCAATTTCTAATGGATTGTATTTCATTTTGTAGTGTATAAGGTCTAAAATCAACTACTAAGAGCAGCCTATTATCTATTTTTATTATTAAATGACGTGATAATCTCAAAATCAACACCTCACTTAAGTTTGGTTTTCTTGTTATAAAGTAGCAAATTTACGTTTATTGTACAAATCATAAAAACTTTAAGTGGTATAAACTGCGCTTATATAAAAATCTTTAATAATTTTACAGCTTAATTAGACACTTTATGGCTTCATCCTACGAAAAATTTCAAAGACGACGATTGATCTCTTCTTACTTCTCTGTAATATTGAGTATCTTTCTTGTTCTTTTTTTATTGGGTTCTCTTGGACTCTTTGTAATTCACTCTGAAAAGATATCAAATAATTTCAAAGAGGAAATTCCAATGTCAATCTATTTTAAGGATGAGGCGAATGACACCATTTTAAAATCTTTTGAAACATCGTTAAGTAAAGAGGTGTACATTAAATCTTATGAATTTATTTCTAAAGAAAATGCAGCAACCAACAACAAAGATATTGTTGGAGAAGATTTCTTGGAATTCTTAGGGATGAATCCCCTTCCAAACTCATTTGACATCCACCTGAAAGGAAACTATGTTCAAGCGGATAGCTTGAGAAAAATAGAGACGAAGTTCAAGGAAAACAACCTCATCTCAGAGGTGATATACGACAAGAAATTGGTTGATATGGCCAATGAAAACATCAAGAAAATCAGTTTTTGGATTTTGGTTATCAGTGGTTTCTTTACCCTTATTTCCATGTTGCTAATCAACAGTTCTTTGAGACTGTCTGTATTTTCAAAACGCTTCATCATCAAAACCATGCAAATGGTTGGAGCGACCAAATCTTTTATCAGAAGACCATTCATCTACACCAGTATGAAATTGGGTGTTGTTGGAGCTGTTTTAGCCATTATCGCTTTGATTGGAATGATCTTTTATATTGACGGCTTGTTCCCAAGTTTGGGAATTGCCTCTGACTACCTGTCGATGGGAATTGTTTTTGTCAGCATTTTTGCATTTGGAATCCTCATTGCCTTAATCAGTACATTTTTTGCAACCCAACGCTTTTTGAATTTAAGAACGGACGATTTATACTAATATATATTATGAACAAACAAACGAATAATCAATTATTTGGCGCGACAAATTTTAAAATACTTTTGTTGGGTATTGCTGTAATTGCGATTGGATATCTATTGATGTCAGGTGGTGGAACTACAGATCCAAATGTTTTTAGTGATGCTATCTTTAACTTTAGACGCATCAGATTGGCACCTACAGTTGTTTTGATTGGTATTGGTATCACCATTTACTCCATTTTTAAAAAGGACGCTAACAAAACGGACGACAAATAAGAATGGATTTATTACAAGCACTGCTTATTGCAATTGTGGAGGGGTTAACAGAATACCTTCCCATTTCATCAACTGCACACATGATTTTCACAAGTGCCGCTTTTGGAATTCAAGAGGATGACTTTGTGAAGCTTTTTCAAACTGCCATCCAATTTGGAGCAATCCTAGCGGTTGTGGTTTTGTACTGGAAGAAATTCTTTGATTTTACTAAAATCAACTTTTTTGTCAAATTGGCTTGCGCTGTGATGCCTGCCCTAGTTTTGGGATATATTTTTGACGACTATATTGATGCGGTTTTGGGAAATCCAATTCCAATTGCCATCGTTTTGATTTTGGGTGGTTTTGTCCTGTTGTTTATTGACAACTATTTCAAAAACCCTAAAATTCTCAAAGAAGAAGACATCACCATTAAAAAAGGAGTAACTATTGGATTTTGGCAGTGTTTGGCTATGATGCCAGGAACTTCAAGATCTGCAGCTTCTATTATTGGAGGGATGCAACAGGGATTGAGCAGAGAGGTGGCTGCAGAATTTTCATTTTTCTTAGCTGTACCAACCATGCTTGCCGTTACAACTTACTCCATCCTTTTAAAAACGTATGAACAAACTGGTTTAAAAGGATATGAATTGCTGATGGAAGGAGAACGTTTGAAATTGTTTTTCATAGGGAATGTCGTGGCATTCATCGTGTCTATTTTAGCGATCAAAGTTTTTATTGGCGCCATCAAAAAATACGGGTTTAAGCCGTGGGGATATTACAGAATTATTGTGGGATCCTTTTTATTAATCTATTTTATTTATTTCAAATAATGGAGAAATTAACTCCTGAAGCCTTTCAAGAAGGTCAAGTTTTATTGATTGACAAACCTTTGACATGGTCCTCATTTCAAGCCGTAAACAAGGTTAAATATACGCTGATAAAAAACCTGGGATTACCTAAAAAATTCAAAATCGGCCATGCGGGAACTTTGGATCCTTTAGCATCTGGTCTATTAATTATATGTACTGGTAAATTCACCAAACGCATCTCTGAACTACAGGGACAGGTTAAAGAATACACGGGAACCATCACTGTTGGAGGAACAACTCCTTCCTATGACTTGGAAACTGAAGTGGATGCTGTTTTCCCAACAGAGCACATCACTCCGGAACTTATTGAAGAAGCTCGTTTGAAATTCATAGGTGATATTGAACAATATCCACCCATTTTTTCAGCCTTAAAGAAAGATGGAAAACGCTTGTATGAACATGCAAGAGCTGGTGAAACGGTAGAAATCGCATCTAGAAACATCAATATTGAAACTTTTGAGATCACCAGAATTGCACTGCCTGAAATTGATTTTAGAGTGGTTTGCAGCAAGGGAACCTACATCAGATCTTTGGCTTTTGACTTTGGAAAAGCACTGGCTTCTGGAGCGCATTTAACCGCTTTGAGACGTACAAAAATTGGAGCATACGACGTTGTTAACGGCTGTAGTCCATTGGATTTTGAAGCACTTTATAAAGTAGAATAACCATGAAAAAACTCCTTGTCTTTATATTGTTTAGCACGTTGTCTTTTGCACAGGACATCCAATTGGAATCTGGAGATTTAATTTTTCAAAATTTGTCTTGTGGTCCTTTATGTGATGCCATCAATGCGGTAACGTCTGGATATGACGACTTGGATTTTAATCATATGGGCTTGGTCACCAAAGAGGAAAAAGAACTCTTTGTGATTGAAGCCTCTGGTAAAGCAGTAAGAAAAGTGCGTTTGGATGTTTTCTTAAACTACACAAACGCACCTATGTATGTTGGGCGACTTAAACCGGAATACAAATCTTTGATTCCCAAAGCCCTTGAATTTGCTCACCAACAAATTGGCGTGCCTTATGACGATGTCTTTCTGTATGACAACGGCAAATACTACTGCTCAGAATTGGTTTATGACGCCTTTAAAGCAGCTTATAAAAAACCGTTTTTTGCACTGTATCCAATGACGTATAAAATACCAAACTCCACGGCCTATTTCCCGGTGTGGATTTCTTATTTCAACAACTTAAAAACCAATATTCCTGAAGGTGAACTGGGTTGTAACCCAGGCGGCATGAGTAAGGATGAAAAAATTGACATCCTAGGCATTTTGAAATAGCGCCCCTAATTCTCTTTGAATTTCATGCCCTTTGTCTTCATTGTACCATTGTTGCAGACCAATTTTCACTTCTTCTGTAATTCCTCCATACTGCTCTTTTAGACGCGCTACTGTAGCTGTAGCTCCTTGAGGTCTTGGTCCCCAATGTGCCAAAACCTCCTCTGTAGCTGCATCAATCAATATTACTTTTGGAATGGACTTCGCTCCATTGGTCAAAAACAGATCCATCAAATCTTCTTGCTGATCTCTGAAAACCACCTTAAATTCAACAGCCGTTGAGGCAGAAGCCATCAAATGTAACACCGGCAATACCTGTGCCGCATCCCCACACCAACCTTCTGACAATACCAAGGCAATCAACGGTCTTTTCAATGCTTCTTTTAAATCCGTCTCTACTTCTGGTAAAAGGCTCAAGGTTTTGTTCAAACGCTGCATGCGCTTAACGTTCAATTGGGTGTAGTGAAACAGCATTTCCTCTTCTGGATGAGCTGGAGTGTTTGCTGTGTCTAAGTAATGAGACAGCGTTTGCAGATAAACTTCATAAGTCACGGCTTCTGACAAACTCTTCTGTATTGTATAATTCATAATAATAAATTCAAAAAACAAATATATTATTATTATTTTTAAGGAAAAGTAATTTATTAGGCAACCCTTTTTTGACCGTGGACGTATGACATTAAACAAAGAATCTGTAGGGATCATCTTTTCTGGAGGTGGCACCAAAGGCCTCGCCCATGCGGGAGCTTTACAATTGCTGGAAGAACTACATATAATACCCACCAAAATTGCAGCGACAAGTGCGGGATCCATCATTGCCTGTATGTATGCTTGGGGCATGAAACCTGAAGAAATCTTGGAATTTTTTAAGACGATCGATTTCTTTAGTTGGAGGCATTTTACTTTTAGAAAAGCCGGATTTATTGACTCCAATTCTTTTAAGAGTTATTTTGAAAACATATTCCAACAAGCAACCATCGGAGATCTAAACATTGACACCTACATCACAGCCACAGATATTGTGAGAGGGAAATTGCGGATATTTGATAAAAACATTAAAATCACCGACGCCATTTTAGCATCCTGTGCATTCCCTGGTGTGATGTCTCCTTATGAAATCAACAACAACCTCTATGCTGATGGAGGCATTTTAAATCACTTCCCCTCAGATTTACTGCAAGGACGCTGCGAAACCTTGATTGGCGTGTATGTGAGTCCCAACCAAAATATTGAAGCCACAGACATTACTTCTATAAAGTCAGTCATGTCAAGATCCTTAGACTTGATGATGGATTATATGAATCAAAACAAATTTTCCCTATGTGATATCCTTATCCAACCGGAAGAATTGGCCTTATATGGTACCTTTGAAAGCAAGAAACACAAGATGCAATTGATCTATGACATCGGCTATGAGGCAGCTAAAGAAAGTTTAGCAAACATTAATATATAATTTATGCGTTCATAGTTTAATAAAAAAAGGAATATAATTATATTTGCACAATTGAATACACGATATCAAAATGAAATACAAAAGAATTCTTCTAAAATTAAGTGGTGAAGCTTTAATGGGTGACCGCCAATACGGAATTGATCCGAAACGATTAGCTGAATATGCTGAAGAGATTAAACAGGTTCATGAACTTGGAGTAGAAATCGCCATTGTTATTGGAGGTGGAAACATTTTTAGAGGAGTTGCTGGAGCAAGTCAAGGGATGGACCGCGTGCAAGGTGATTATATGGGGATGATGGCAACCATCATCAACGGTATGGCGCTGCAAGGAGCTCTTGAGGAAGTGGGATTACAAACACGTCTTCAAACAGCACTTAAAATTGAGGCGATTGCTGAACCATACATCAAGAGAAAAGCGACACGTCACTTGGAAAAAAACAGAATTGTAATTTTTGGAGCTGGTACAGGTAACCCCTATTTCACAACAGATACTGCTGCAGTATTGAGAGGTATTGAGGTGAATGCTGACGTGATCTTGAAAGGTACACGTGTGGATGGAATCTATGATTCTGATCCTGAAAAAAATCCAAATGCTGTGAAATTTGATTATGTGTCATTTGAACAAGTATTGGAGCAAGGTTTGAATGTTATGGATACTACTGCATTCACTTTGAGTCAAGAAAACAAATTACCTATTTTAGTATTTGATATGAATACTCAAGGAAATTTATTAAAAGTTTGCCAAGGCGAACCTATAGGAACTGTTGTAAATATTTAATTTTACTAAATAATTAGCAAAATGACGGAAGAAATAAACTTCGTATTGGATAGTACAAAAGAGTCAATGTCAAACTCTTTAACGCATTTAGATAAACAATTTTTAAATATTCGTGCTGGTAAAGCTACACCTGCAATGCTTGGTGGTGTGTTTGTAGACTATTACGGATCTCAAACTGCCTTGTCTCAAGTGGCTAATATTGCAGCACCTGATGCACGTACATTAACGGTTACTCCATGGGAGAAATCAATGATCACTCCAATTGAAAAAGCAATCTTGATTGCCAATCTTGGTTTGAACCCAATGAACAACGGGGAAGCGATTATCATCAACATCCCTGCATTGACAGAAGAACGCAGACGCGACTTGGTAAAACAAGCAAAAAGCGAGGCTGAAGATTCTAAAATTGCAGTTAGAAACATCAGAAAAGACGCCAACTCTGAAATTAAAAAATTAGAGAAAAATGGAACTTCTGAAGATATCTGTAAAGGAGCTGAAGATGATGTTCAAAAATTAACAGATTTGCACATTAAAAAGATTGAAGAACTTCTTGCTGTTAAAGAAGCTGAAATCATGAAAGTATAATTAAAATCCCGAGCAATCGGGATTTTCTTTTTTATAAATAGTTATATTTGCAATCGTCATCCATATTTAGCTGATTACTTATGAAATACACCCTGCTTTTTCTACTTTTTTTCTGCTTGTCTTCACAAGCTCAAAAGAGAAGCACGGACGTGTTGAATCAAAGTAAGGAACTTGAAGAAATCACGGTCCAATATGATCCTAGTGCCAAAGACTTGATTCGAAAAGCAGTGGCTTCAAGCGACAAAAACAATCCTGAAAAAGTTTTAAAAAGCTTTTCTTTTAAAAACTACACCAAGCTTATTGTGTCTGCAGATCCAGATTCCCTCAGTGAGAAAATTGAGTCTGTATGGACCAAGAAACGCGGAGTGGAACACGTCAAAATAGACTCTTCAAAATACAAGCTCAAAAAGATCCTCCTCAAACAACACCTGTACCAAACAGAAAAAGTATCTGAGTTTCAATTTTCAAAAGATAAAAAACTCAAAGAACGCGTTACAGGAGCCCGCATGGCTGGTTTTAAAAAACCAATCTATGAGTATCTGGGATTAAAATTAATTCCCTTTTCCCTTTATGAGGATAAAATAACCCTTTTTGAAACCAAATACATCAATCCAGTTTCAAAATCTGGACTTAGTGAATACCAATTCCACATCACAGACACCGTCTATATTGGAAACAGAAAGGTAGTAGCTACCCAATTCCAAACCAAAAACCAACACAAGTCCAAAAGGCTTAGTGGTATGGTGTATATTGACATGGAAAGCTATGCAATTGCACAGACCGTATTCAGAGTGAACACGGTGATCAACATCACTGCGAAAAACTACTTTGTTTACAACAAAGAATACAACCTGTGGTTTCCTTCTACCAACAACTTCAAAATTGTCAAGGGAAACAACAAAGAGGATATAAAGATTTTGGGGGAAACCATAAAATTCACCACAGATGCTAAAGGGGAAAAAGACAACTATGATCAGGTCTATGTATTTTCTGAATCTTGGAATTCTGAAATTGAATTCAACCCCGATATTAAAATACACAAGGCACAAATTGCCTTAGACATCTCTGAAGCTTCCATTAGCAGAAATGAAAATTACTGGACACCGTTTAGAAAAGACACCTTGGATTTGAGAAGTATCTCTACTTACACGGTTTTGGACAGCTTGGTTGCAACAGAAAAATATGAGGAAAAAATTCAAATTGGAAGAAAGGTTATTAGTGGCTACATCCCACTGGGAGCTTTTGACTTGGACTTGAGACAACTTGTAAAGTACAACAATTTTGAAGGACTGCGCTTTGGTTTGGGCGGAACTACCAATGAAAAATTCTCAAAATTCTACAAGATGTTTGGTTATGTTGCCTACGGCCTGAAGGATGAAGGCACCAAATATGCAATTGGGAACTCTGTGAGAATTGGAAATTTCACCAACAGCTGGCTTTCCATCACCTATACAGATGACTTGCTTGAATATGGAAACATCAACTTTGACGTGGACAAAAGAAGGTTTAAAATATATGACCCAAGACCGTTAAACATCACCACGTTTTATGCACATAAAACATGGAAATTGGCTGTGGAAAGTAAAATCATTCCAAAAACACAGGCCATCTGGTCCCTGTCTCAGTCCAAAATAAACACGTTGATTGATTATGCATTCTATAATAACAACAGGTATTATACAGACTATCAATTGACTTTATCAACACTGTCAATCAGTTGGAATCCATACAGTGAATACATGCAAACGCCAAACGGCAGACTGGAATACCTGTCCAGTTTTCCAAAGTTTACCTTCCAAATAACGCATACCATTCCCAACGGATTGGCCAATGATTTTAACTTTGGAAAGTTTGATTTTAAAATTGACTATGAGAAAAAATACATCAGAGGTCAAAAAACAAGTTTTCTGATGCAAAGTGGTATTGCTTTTGGGGACACGCCTTTGACGCATTTATACAGTTTATCTCCAAACAGCTTGGATAAGGAAAGTTTAATCTCCAGGGTAAATTTCACGTCTAAGGACGGATTTGAAACCATGAGATTCAATGAGTTCTACTCCAGTGAGTATGCTTTGTTTCAGTTGAAACACGAAATAGGGAAGTTAAAAATATATTCCAAAGTCAATCCAAATCTGGTTTTGGTTTCCAGAGCAGCTTGGGGTGACATGCACAAGAAGGGAAATCATCAAAACATGGAATTCAAAACGTTGACCAAGGGGTATTTTGAATCTGGATTGGAATTAAACAACATCTACAAAGGGTTTGGCCTTAGTGGATTTTACAGATATGGCGATTATGCCTTTTCAAACTTCAAAGACAATGTATCCATAAAATTGTCCTTCAACTTTAATCTGGGATTCTAAATTAATGTTTGAGGGTTTAGTGAAAATCACTAAACCCCAAATCTATTAATGAGATACAAACTTCAAACCAACGATAGACGCGATTAAAGTAAATATGAAAAATAATCTCCAGAAGTCTGCGGGTTCATTGAAAAACAAAATTCCCATCAAAACTGTTCCAACAGCTCCAATTCCTGTCCATACCGCGTAAGCCGTACCTAAAGGCAAATTTTCTGTCGCTTTTAACAACAACGCCATACTGATCACTAAACTGACAATAAAACCTAAAAACCACAGCGTGGATGTTGTCCCTGAGGTTTCTCTAAATTTCCCCAAACAGGTGGTAAAACCGACCTCAAACAATCCCGCGATAATTAATATAATCCAATTCATTC
>JAGHSS010000043.1 GCA_018065745.1 Candidatus Neoflavobacterium equi
AAACAAAATTTTTATTCTAATTTTAAAAAGATCCTAGTGGTGATCATCGTGTTCATGTTCTTGAACCGCTTGTCCAATGAACAATGATGACAACATTGTGAAGATGAATGCTTGCAAGAATGCAACCAACAACTCAATAACCATAAGGAACAATGTCAACAACATAGAGATGAAAGAACTTCCAACAATAGAGAAATCTGCTTTAAACAAATAAACTACTGCAATCAATCCCATCACTACAGAGTGACCTGCTGTAATGTTTGCAAACAAACGCACCATCAACGAGAATGGTTTTGTAAACATACCCAAAACTTCAATTGGTGCTAAAACCAAACGCATTGGATAAGGAACTCCTGGCATCCAGAAGATGTGCCCCCAGTATTCTTTGTTTGCTTTTAAATTTGTGAACAAGAATGTAAACACTGCCAAACAGATGGTTACAGAAATATTTCCAGTCACGTTAATTCCCAACGGAGTTAATCCCAATAAATTCAACAAGAAGATCAAGAAGAATACCGTCAATAAATACGGCATAAATTGCTTGTACTTGTCTTTACCAATGTTTGGAACTGCAATCTCATCACGCACATAAAGTACTAGAGGTTCTAAAACACGAGCAAATCCTTTTGGTAAATTATTTGGTCCGTTTTTATATGTTTTCGCCAAAGCAGTGAACATAACAAACAATAAAACTGCTGTAATCAACAAAGACAATACATTTTTCGTGATTGAAAAATCCATTGGTTTTTCATTGGTTACCTTGTGATCAGCATCATATTCAATATGACCAGTCGCATCAGTTTTGTAAATTTTTGAATGGTAATACTTGTAGTATTGTCCATCTTTCTCAACCACAGTTTCTCCGTGATTAAATTCCCCAGCTGAAAAAACTTTCAAGCCATTGTCTATTAAAATAACAGGCAACGGGAATCCATAGTGTTTACCCTCTTCAGAGTCACTTAAAAAAGTGAAGTAATAATCATCTTTTAAGTGATGCTCAATGTGCTCACTGATGGTTTCCGCTTGAGTTTTCACTTCTTCATGATGCTCATCAGCGTGCGTAGCCTCTACATGCTGCTCTACAGCGACATGTTCTTGAACTGCTTGGGGAGCAACAGAAATAGTATCTGTTACTGGGTTCGCCATCGCTACTGATGACAACAACCCTACAAAAGCAGCTAAAATAATCCTTACAGGTTTTCTTGAAATTACCATACCTTAATTAATATCTTAACTTTTACGGTCTTAAAATTTTGTGCAAAGGTACATTTTTAATTAGAACCACAGCACACAACAACACTTTTTTTACTTGAATTTATAAAAATTTATTTCAGAACTTAATTTTGTTTAAAATTTTACAACAAAGATAGACTACTACAGACTGAAACAGTGCAAATATAAACAATATATCAATTTTATCACTGAAAAATTGATCGGCCCCTGAACTCAATACCGTGTTCAGAAATAAATATGTTACTACAATATATATCAAATTCAGCACTAAAAAGGTGACACCAACCGCAGTAGGTGCGAGCTTTGAAAGCCAATTGATGAACCAAACCAATGCATAAGATACTATAGTGAAATACAGATATAAACTGGATTTGGTGTAGTAAAATACATGCCCGTTAGACTCTGGGATTTTGGACAATAAAAAATGGATCGCCATCGCAATAGCGGTCCATAAAAAAAACAACAGGTGTATTTGATATTTCTTAAACATTAATTCATTTTGTTGATTTGGTTGACCTGCCGGATCACATTGTATATGGATACAAAAACACCAAATAAAGTACAGCCTTTAAAACCCCATTCGTCAGCTATGTGGTAGCGTTCATCTAAAAACGTACCGAGGGTTGAAAAAGCAAAAATAATAATACCCATCTGAAATGAAATGTTAATTAACACCATCCAGTGGTTGGACTTCTTGGGTTGCTTGTCTTTATTTTCCATCAGACGTAATCCCTTCTACCTGTTTCATCGTACAGGTGGCATTGAAAATAGCTCCAGGTTCAACCAAAAGCTGTTTGACAACTACCTGTCCTGTAATGGACGCCGTTGCGCGAACACACAGCAACTCTTGCACTGAGATATGGCCCTCAAAGAAACCTTCAATGTCCAAATTGACACAAGTCACATCTCCAACAATTCGCCCCTTGGGTCCAATGACCAATTTGCCTTGAGAAGTGAAGTTTCCAATCAATTCACCGTCCAACCTGAAATCTGCAACAGAAGTAATGTCTCCTTTAATTGCGGTTTCTTGAACCACGCGGTTGGTCTTGCCCAGGTTTTCTGTATAAGGCACTTTAGCTTTTCTAAACATACACCTATTCTTTTATGGCTAAATATTCTGTCAAATTCTTTTTTGCTTGAATCACCTTGTAGTTGTCTGCAGATATAGGGAATGCCGTTTGCTTTACCTTATATCCTTTTGCATCACGCAACATGGAATTTACCGCTCTGACCGTTTCTGCAGATCTAAACCCGTGAACAACTAATAAATCAACGCCCGGTTGGTACATATCTGTAGATATTTTCAGATGTGTCGCTTGGGTGTCTTTTAAATATTTATCCAGTTTGGTCTTTAAATCTTTCAGGTCTGCAGCAGAAATTTTGCTGATGTCATACACCATTTTCCAATTGGTAGACTCTCCCGTTTTTAGAGACAACTGCTCCAATCCTGGAACTTCATCTTTTAAAATACGCCCTGCTTCTTTACCCTCATCCAACAAAGGATAACGGGTTTCAATAACTTGTAACGCCTCTTTGTATGCTGTTACTCCCGCTGTGCGTGCCAACAATCTGGCTTTCAACAACTCCAATTTTGGTTCAATATCATCTCCAGCATAGCGGTCTGTCAAGACGTTTATTTGATCCAAAGCCGCAACGGTTTGCCCGTCTTGATATTGCTTGTACACCTTGTCAAAAGCTTGAGCAGGCGTGTCCAATGACGCTGCCAATGTTTCATCTTTCAAGATGGCTGCATAGTGGCTGTTTGGATATTGAGCTACTATATCATTTTTTACCAACGCTGCTTTTGCAGGATTTATTTGTTGGTAAATTTTATATAAATTATATTTTGTCGGTAAAATTTGACGTTCTTCAGGTTGGCTAGCCAACAAGGTTTCAAAGCGTTTTGCAGCCAATGGCAATTCAGAGAACTTCTCCTTATATATAACCCCCAATTGATAGAGGGCAAAATTTCTGTCTTTTGGCAAGTTTTCAATCTCCTCAGTACCCTTTGGCAATTGGTCTATGTAAAAAGAGGTCTTATATTGTGGTGCATTTTCATCAATAAGTGATTTTTCTTTGGCAACTCCAGCCACACCTTCTGTAGTGTTGTCGTTATCTTCAACATCTTCTTCTGCGGCACTGTCTGCAATGCCGTTGGACCAACGCCAGTTGTTAGCATAGGCTCTCTTCCCCCATCTCTTTTCATATTCAAGTTTTCCTCTGGAAACTGAAACCGGTACATAATAATAAAACACACTAACCGAATTTGCAGTTGGCGCAGGCATCCCGTTTCCTGTCTTTTGAGGATCATTAGTAGCTGCTGGGGATTGCCCATTAAATTCTAAGACAGAAGATTGTGCATTGGCAATTTTACTTGCTAAACTTCCCCTTGAACCTCCCAAACCAGAACCAATACCTCCACCCATGCTTTTTGAAACTACACTTCCTTGTGAAGCATTCGCATTTGCAGCCTCTTGTTGTTTCAACAACAGTATAGCTGCTGCTAAATCTTTAGCTTTTAATTGATCTATGTACTTTTGGTAATAGGCAATTTTTGCAGCCGGAGAAAGAGATAAGACATGTAGAATACTGTCATTTGACGCAACAATATCTTCATACTTAATCACTTCATCCAAATTTTGTCTCTTGCGCTTTAACGCATAGAATTCTTTTGAATCCTGTTTGAGCAATACCAAGGTGGAATCATAATAGTTTCCTGCCTGTCTGTACTTTCCTTTATCAAAAGATATTTTAGCTAAATTTCTGTAGTTTGATGCGGTAAGATAAACATCTGTACCTTTCTTCTTCAATGATGTTTTATAGAATGGCACCGCCTTGTCTACCAAATTTTGCTTGTCATAGAACAAGGCCATTTGGTGGTTTAAAACATCCAAATAAGGTCTGTTTTCGCGGTCATCCAACAATTTTTTATAACGCTTGACAAAAGCCAAGGTATCTCCATTTTGGTAGTCAAATTGTCCGGACTGTTTCGCTATGGCCTGCATCATGTAAATGCGTGGGCCTTTGCGCTTCATATCAATCACCTTTTGGTAGGCGATGTAAGAACTGTCAGGTTGCCCCAACTTATCGTGTAATTGACCGATGATGAAGTTATATCTTGATTTTTCTTCGTTGTTTTTAGTAAAGCGTTCAGCAGCTTGTAAATGAACCAACGCCGTGTCCACCACTTTCTCATTGTAATAGGCTTGAGCTAAAACTGCATGTGCATGAGCCAAAGTCTGCGCATCCATTTTGTCCGCTTTCTTAACCAACAATTCTTTTAAATTCTCAATTGCAGTATCGTTGCTCTCCAACTGCATATTGGCTTTTTCACGCCACACGACCACCTCAGAAAACTTGTCTGAATCTGGATATTTGTACATCACATAATTAAAGGCTTCTATTGCAGGCAAATACCTACCGTCGTGATATCTCGCTTTTCCAAGCAACAGATAAGCCTCATCCATTTGTGTATTGCGCTCCTTATTTCCAATGTTCATGGAGTGTTTTTGCACCGCTTTAGTAGCTTTAGTTTCAGCGCGCTCAAAGTTTGCATTTTTGGTTTTCCCTGGCATTAACGCCGCTTCCAAATCTTGAACTCGTTCAATTTTTAATACATCCCAATAGTCATCCTTATATCCTGCTGCCAATTCAGCTATGCCTTGGTCAAGCGCATTTTGACCATTAAACAGAACATTGTACTCTGTGTTTACAGAATGGAATTTCCTGTTGACAAAAGTGTCTTTTTTTGTGGAGCAAGCAACTACCACAAGCACAGAGCTTGTTAAAATACTGTATTTGAATACGTTTTTTTTCAATGGATAAACTTTTAAAAGCGATGAACCCACTCCTCAAAAAGGATTGGAAAGGTAAAAATACATTTCTTTTTGATTTGTTTGTAAAAGTAAATCGAAAATTATAAAATTTCCCTAATTATTAATAGGGTTTTAAATTTTACACTGTGAAGAAGGAGCCCTTTTTTAAATAAACTTGAAGTGTTGCTAGTGGAGCACAAACACACAACTTGAGACAGAACTATTAATTGAAGCACCACGAAATTAGTTGGGTGATTTTAAATAACATCTTCAAATGTCTTCTCTAAGCCATGCAAACCATAAAATACAAATACAAAAAACACATATAGACACATACACTTTGATTATCAGAAAGTAACAAGCCCGCTAATGCGGTCTACTCAGCTCAAACACGGCGTGTTCAGTTTAAATTAGCAATTGAAAATAACGTTTTACTTTATATAAACAAATGCAATTTAAATTCTGAAA
>JAGHSS010000367.1 GCA_018065745.1 Candidatus Neoflavobacterium equi
GTTGATATCTATAATTATAAAAAAAATTAACACAAAATCAACGTAATTCGTTAAAAATATGTGGTTGTGTTGTAACTTGTATGGGTAATCCCAAATGGGCGAACGGGTTAACGAAAATAAATAGAATATTTCTTTGAGAATATATTCATTTCGGCTAAATTGTGAATTATTTAGTATAACTTTAAGGTAATTACTAACCATTTCATGTTAAACAACAACACAACAGAAACTAAAGCCATCAAAAGACTATTGGTGGCAAACAGAGGGGAGATTGCGATTAGAATTCTAAGAGCTGCCTCAGAAATGCGCATCACAACGGTGTCTATGTACACCTATGAAGATCGTTTTTCACTTCACAGATTTAAGTCAGATGAGTCCTATATGATAGGCGATCAAAACACCCCTTTAAAACCTTATTTAGACATTGAAGCGATTGTCGCTTTAGCAAAAGAAAATGACATTGATGCGATTCATCCAGGGTATGGTTTTTTAAGTGAAAATGTCACTTTTGCCAGACGTTGTAGAGAAGAAGGCATCGTCTTTATTGGTCCTGCACCTGAGGTGATGGAGCAGCTGGGAGACAAGATTGCAGCTAAGAAATTGGCGCGATCAATTTCTGTTCCTGTCATTGAAGATGCGTTGATTTCTGAGGGGGCTCCACAGGAGGCCATGGATCGTGCCCAAGCAATTGGATTCCCAGTGATTCTAAAAGCTGCCGCTGGTGGCGGTGGTCGTGGAATGCGCGTGGTTAGAGAAGGGAGTCAATTGTTGGCCGCTTTTCACGAGGCATCCAATGAGGCGGCGAAAGCCTTTGGTGATGGTACCATATTTATTGAAAAATTCATAGATCAACCCAAACATATTGAGGTGCAACTCTTGGCAGATAACCACGGGAACATTGTTCACTTATTTGAACGCGATTGCTCTGTGCAACGTCGTTTTCAAAAGGTGGTGGAAATTGCGCCTGCACCCAATTTGCCTGAGCAGACAAAAGCAGAAGTGTATGCGCATGCCATTGCGATTGCAAAAGCTGTAAATTACAACAACGCTGGAACGGTTGAGTTCTTGGTGGATCAAGAAAATAAAGTCTATTTTATTGAGGTGAATCCGCGCATTCAAGTGGAGCATACGGTGACAGAAGAGGTGACCGGTATTGACATTGTGCGCAGCCAGATTTTGATTGCTCAAGGCGTAGCTCTTTGTGATCCTAAAATACATATTACAAGTCAAGAATCGGTGAAATTAAACGGTTATGCCATACAGTGTAGAATTACAACAGAGGATCCTGAAAACAATTTTAAGCCAGATTATGGCACGTTGATCGCCTACAGAAATGCCGGTGGATTTGGAATCAGATTGGACGAGGGAAGTGCGTATTCAGGAATGAAGATTTCTCCGTTTTTTGACTCCATGATTGTCAAGGTTACCGCAACGGGACGTACGCTTTCTGGTGCTGCCCAACGTTTGCACAGGTCTTTGACGGAGTTCCGCGTGAGAGGGGTGACTACAAACATCAGATTTTTGGAGAACGTCATTGCGCATGAACGCTTTAGAAAAGGGGAATGCTCAGTGAATTTCATTGAAAATTATTCGGAGCTTTTTAACTTTAAAAAACCCTTAGACAGTTCAACAAAATTGTTGAAATATTTGGGTGATGTGCGTGTAAACGGCAATCCAGATGTCAAGGGATACCAACCGCAAAAGGTGTTTACAAAACCGCAAATTCCATTGGTGGTTCCAAGTGAAAAAACAATTGTTGGATCAAAGGACCTCCTAGTGAAGTTGGGACGCGATGCCTTTGTGCAGCAAATTAGAAACGACAAACACATTCACTATACAGATACTACTTTTAGGGATGCCCACCAATCTTTGGTCGCAACCCGTATGAGAAGCAAAGACCTCTTGGCAGTAGCTGGTGGATTTGCCCAACAAAACCCACAGCTGTTTTCTTCTGAAGTATGGGGAGGCGCAACCTTTGACGTGGCACTGCGCTTTTTGCACGAATGTCCGTGGGAACGTCTTCAAGAATTGAGAAAGGCGATGCCTCAAACGTTATTGCAGATGCTTTTTAGAGGTAGTAATGCAGTAGGTTATTCTTCTTATCCAAGAAATATTATCCAAAAATTTATAGAACAAGCTTGGGAACAAGGGGTGGATGTCTTTAGAATATTTGATTCTTTAAACAACCTGGAATCCATGTTGCCGGCCATCCAATTTGTGGTGAACAATACCCAAGGGATTGCCCAACCGTCCCTGTGTTACACGGGTGATGTCTTGAAAAAAGACAACAACAAATACAACCTGGACTATTATGTGGACCTTGCCATGCGCTTGGAAGATGCGGGTGCGCACATGTTAGCTATCAAAGATATGGCTGGGTTGTTAAAACCCAATGCGGCTGCAGTGTTGATTCCTGCTTTGAGAGACCGCGTTTCAATACCGGTTGTTCTGCACACACACGACACGGCTGGAACGCAAATTGCGACCTATTTGAAAGCCATTGAGGCGGGAGTGGACGCGGTTGATTGTGCAATTGCTTCTTTTAGTGGGACGACTTCACAGCCCAACTTAAATGCTTTGGTGGCTTTGATGGATGGTGAAGAAAGAGGGCAGGAGATGAACCTGAAAAGTCTGAACGAATACAGCAACTATTGGGAGGCTGTAAGAGAAAAATATGCTCCTTTTGAGTCTGATCTAAAGGCTTCCACAGCTGAAGTTTATGACAATGAAATTCCTGGTGGTCAATACTCAAATTTAAAACAGCAGGCTGAAGGTGTTGGTCTTGGAGATCAACTGCCGTTGATCAAAACCAATTATGCAACAGTAAATCAACTGTTTGGAGATATTGTTAAAGTAACCCCAAGCAGCAAGGTGGTTGGGGATATGGCGCTGTTTATGACCGCCAACAAATTGACCGCGACTGATGTTATGGATGCGAATCAAAATCATTCTTTTCCTGCGTCTGTCATTGGTTTCTTTAAAGGAGATTTGGGCGTTCCTCATGGTGGATTTCCAGAGGATTTGCGTGCCATTGTCTTGAAAAACGAAGGGGAAATTGGTGCTCCACAGGCTCAAATTTTACCTGATGTTGATTTGGATGCAAGTGCAGCTGCCTTTTATGCCAACTACCCTGGAAGTACGTTCTTGGACTTTTTGTCATTCCAGATGTTCCCAAAAGTATATGCGGAATATTATGAACACAAAAAGACCTATGGCAAGGTTTCTGAAATACCAACGGAAGCGTTTTTCTACCCACTAAAAAACCAAGAAGAGGTGGAAATTTCTCTGAGAAAAGGGACTACCATTCACGTGAAATTGGACTTTGTTTCTGAGCCTGATTCCCAAGGAGACCGCGAGGTGACTTTTGAATTGAACGGTTCTGTAAGAACTGTAAAGATCAACGATAAAAAAGCGTTGTCTCAGAAAAAAATTCACGAAAAAGTTACAGACCCTGCCACGCATATTGGTGCACCGCTTCAAGGGAGTTTAGCTTCCATATTGGTAAAAGCGGGAACTGAGGTTGAAATTGGTACGCCACTTTTTGTCATAGAAGCAATGAAAATGGAGAGTACCGTGGTGTCAAATAAAAAGGGAGTAGTCAAACGTGTGGTGTTGGATGAATTGACTATGGTGGATCAAAATGATTTGGTTGTCATAATTGAATAAATTACATATAAAATGTTGATTTTGTGGTTTATATG
>JAGHSS010000368.1 GCA_018065745.1 Candidatus Neoflavobacterium equi
GTATGTGTATGAATAATACCCATGGTTTTGCTGTATCTAAAAGTCAATGATGAATTAATCTAGTTGTGTTCAAATTGAAGTCCTTTTGGTGTTAGCATCCAAAAGGACTTTTTTTTGTCCTCACTTTTCCAAAACCGAATGAACTGACACTATATTTTTAAAACATATTTATACAATTTAAAAGACAATTACTTATGAGTACATTAAATTTTTCTACCCAAGCATTACACACAGGTCACGATGTAACTTCAACTTCTGGAACGCGAGCTGTACCTATTTATCAGACGTCTTCATATGTTTTTAAAGATGCGGATCACGCAGCAAATTTGTTTGGATTGGCAGAACCGGGGTTTATTTATACGCGTTTGAACAATCCAACAAATGACGTTTTGGAACAACGCTTGGCTGCTTTGGAGGGTGGGATTGGCGCGGTAGTAACTGCTTCTGGCGCTTCAGCTATTGCAACAACACTGTTGACTTTATTGAAATCTGGAGATCATATTGTTGCTTCTAGCAGTTTGTATGGAGGAACTTACAATTTGCTTCACGTGACTTTAAAACGCTATGGCATCACAACAACTTTTGTTGATCCAAGTGATGTCGCCAATTTTGAGCAGGCAATTCAAGAAAATACACGTGTTATTTTTGGAGAGTCCCTGGGGAATCCCAAGTTGGATGTTTTGGATTTATCAGGCATCAGCACAATTGCAAAGGCCAACGGCATCCCATTTATTGTGGATAATACCGTTCCTTCTCCTTATTTATTAAACCCAATTGCTCATGGAGCCAATATCGTAATCCACTCATTGACAAAATACATCACGGGAAATGGAACTTCATTGGGTGGGGTTATCATCGACGCTGGAACATTTGACTGGTCCAACGGGAAGTTTCCAGAATTTACTTCTCCATCAGAAGGATATCACGGATTGGTGTATCACGACGCTTTGGGAGCAGCAGCTTTTATCGCCAAGGTGCGCATTGAAGGATTGAGAGATTTGGGATCCGCATTAAGTCCTTTCAATGCCTTCCAGATTTTACAGGGATTGGAAACCTTGGCTTTGCGCATTATCAAACACAGTGAAAACGCGTTGGCTTTGGCTCAATGGTTGGAAGGACAAGAACAGGTTGCTTGGGTTAACTATCCAGGATTGACTGGTAGTACTTCTCATGCATTGGCTTTAAAATACTTGCCAAATGGACAAAGTGGGGTGGTTACCTTTGGGTTAAAAGGAGGTTTTGAGGCAGCTAAAAAGGTGGCGAACAACACCAAACTATTCTCATTATTAGCAAACATCGGCGATACAAAATCTTTAATCATACATCCGGCGTCAACAACACATCAACAATTGAATGCAGCAGAGCAAGCAAGTACCGGTGTTTATCCAGATTTAATCAGGCTGTCTGTGGGTATAGAATCCATTGATGATTTAAAAAATGATTTAGCAGCTGCCATCAATCAAATCTCCAACCTATAAATACTATTGAAAAACATGAGCATTAAATCACTTCCCATTCCCAATGGATTTTTTAAAGATTATGATCAGCCTTTGACCCTCAGCTATGAACTATTTGGTCAACCCTTGGGTGAAGCACCCGTGGTTGTCATCAATCACGCCTTGACGGGGAACAGTAGCGTTGCTGGAATAAAGGGTTGGTGGAACAGGTTGGTGGGCGCAGATTTGACCATCAATACCAAAGTCTTTACCATATTGGCTTTTAATATTCCTGGGAATGGTTATGACGGAAATGAAATTTCAAACTACACTTATTTCACTACCAAAAAAGTGGCTGAAATGTTCTGGTACGGTTTGGATCAGTTGGGAATCTCTCAACTCTATGCTCTTGTTGGAGGGAGTTTGGGTGGAGGAATTGCATGGGAAATGGCGCTTCAAAGAGCAGATGCTGTTCAACATCTCATTCCCATTGCCACGCATTACAAGGCTTCAGACTGGTTGATTGGAAACACTCACATTCAAGAATTGATCTTAAAGAATTCTTCAAGACCTGTTTATGACGCCCGTGTTCACGCCATGTTGTTGTACAGAACGCCTCAATCATTGACAGATAAATTTGGAGGAACCTTTCATGAAGAGTCTAATAGGTTTGAGGTGGAACGTTGGTTGGACCATCACGGGAAAACTTTGGAACAGCGCTTTACAAAGTCTTCTTATCAATTGGTGAATCATTTGTTGAAGACTATTGGAAGATCAACAACTCACGACCGCTTGATCTCCTATATAAAAACAACGCGTGCCCAAATACACATCATCGCTGTATCAACTGACTATATGTTTACCAATGAAGAACAGTTTGAGTTGTTCACAACACTGAAGAAATACAAGAAAGAGGTTTGGTTTCACAGCATAAAATCCCCTCATGGTCACGATGCTTTTTTGATGGAATACAATCAATTGCATCATTTTTTAAAGCCCTTATTTGCCGCACATCAATTAAAAACAGCATTTAAATAAAAAAACACAGATATGAAAATATTAAAATTTGGAGGAAAGTCACTTTCATTTGATGGGTCATTTTCTCAAGTATTGGAAATCATAGACAGCAAAGTACAGGTTCGTGAAGAATTTGCAGTTGTAGTATCAGCCATCAGTGACACCACAGATGTCTTGGAACACCTTTTAATTCAAGCATCCAAAGGATTGGCATACCAAGAGCTTTTTGAAGCATTTAAAAATAAACCTCAGCATCAGGGCCTTGATTTGACTTCTTCATTTGATTTATTGGAGAAAATTTTTGAGGGTGTTTTTCTTTTGCAAGATTACAGTTTGAAAGTTAAGGATGAGGTTTTAGCCCAGGGAGAATTGATTTCTGCCCAAGTTTTGACGCATCATTTATTAAAACGCGGGATTGAAGCTCATTTTGTAGACGCCAGAAAATTGGTAGTTACCAATGCAAATTTTGGAAACGCACAGCCCATTGAACAGGTTTCAAAACAACGGGTAGCCTCTTTTTTCAATGGCAATGTTCCCAAAGGTATTGCTGTGATTACAGGTTTTATAGGTTCAAATGAACGTTTGGAAACAACGACATTGGGACGCAATGGAAGTAATTATTCCGCTGCATTATTTGCCAATTATTTAGAGGCAGAAGAAGTTCAAAATTACACACATGTGGATGGGGTTTTTACAGCAAATCCAGAATGGGTGAAAGACGCCAAAAAAATAGCTTTTTTAAATTTCAATGAAGCCAATGAATTGGCCAATTTTGGCGCGAGCATTCTTCACGCTAAAACTATTGTTCCCCTTTTAGAAAAGCAGATTCCCCTGCGTATACTGAATACTCAAAATCCCAATGGAACGGGTACTTTGATCAGTGCTGCTCCAACTCCAGAAGGGATAAAATCATTATCTGTACAGTCCAACGTAGCTTTGATAAATTTTGAAGGTAGGGGATTATTGGGCAAGGTTGGCATTGATGCGCGCATTTTTAAAACACTTTCCAACCACAATATCAATGTAGGGGTGATTTCCCAAGGGAGCTCAGAGCGTGGTATTGGTTTTGTAGTTCCCTCAGACCGTGCATCAGAAGCTGTTGTAGCTCTTGAGCAAGAATTTGAGATTGATTTTTACAACAAAGACGTCAATAAAATTTGCATCAATGAGGAGGTAGTGGTGATATCTATTGTTGGACAGGAATTGCAAACATTTCACAAACCATATAATGCATTGATACGCAATGCTATTGTTCCCATATTATTCAACAATACTGTAACGGGTAAAAACGTGAGCTTGGTGGTTGAAAAATCATTGACCAAAAAGGCATTAAACGTCATCCATGGGGAGATATTTGGTGTTCATAAAAAAATCAACATCGCTGTTTTTGGGGTTGGAAATGTTGGAAAGCAATTGGTGAAACAAATATTGGCAGCACGTGAAAATTTGCAGAGACGCAAGGAGGTAAATTTGAACATTTTTGCGGTGGCAAACTCTAAAAAACTGCTATTAGCGTCTGATGGAATAGGATCAGCATGGGAATCTAATTTGGCACTTTCCACTACAGAAAATTCTTTAGAGCTCGTTTATAACTATGCTAAAGAGCACCACTTAGAAAATTTAATCGCTGTGGACAACACGGCCAATGCCTCTTTGGTTGCTTCTTATATTGATTTGATTGGTCGTGGTTTTGACTTGGTTTCTTCAAATAAAATAGCCAACACCCAGACTTATAGTTTTTACAAGCAATTGCGCCATCAGTTGGTGAAAAACCACAAGGATTATTTGTATGAAACAAATGTTGGTGCAGGTTTGCCCTTAATTGATACCATCAAATTATTACATCTTTCAGGAGATAATATTACAAAGATTCGCGGTGTTTTTTCTGGGACGCTAAGCTATTTGTTCAATACCTTTACCAGTACTGATTTGACTTTTAGTCAAGTTTTGAAACAAGCCATTGCTTCTGGATTTACTGAACCAGATGCCAGAGAGGATTTATCTGGTGCAGACGTTGGAAGAAAGCTTCTGATATTGGCTCGAGAATTAGACTTAGAGAATGAATGGGAAGAGTTAGCTATTGAAAATTTAATATCCAAAGACCTTCAAGACCTTACCGTTGATGCTTTTTATGAGCAATTATCAGTCTTAGATCCTATATATGAACAGATCAAGCGCGACCAAGAGCCGGGACATGTACTGCGTTATATTGGTGAACTGTCTGGTGACTTACAGCAGCGCAAGGGGGATTTAAAAACGCAGTTGGTTTCAGTTCCTGTAAATTCTGCCTTGGGTCAATTGAAAGGTTCCGATTCCATATTTGAGATATTCACCACTTCATATGGAGATCATCCCATAATAATTCAAGGAGCTGGTGCTGGAGCAGCAGTTACTGCTAGAGGGGTGTTTGGAGATATATTAAGATTAATTTCAAAAAAATAAGCGATGTCAAAAAAATATGGAATAGAAACTCAGTTGATCAGAAATCAATTGGAACGCAGTCATTACAAAGAACATTCCGTGCCTCTATACTTAACGTCAAGCTTTGTTTTTGACGATTCAGAATCCATGCGCGCTGCTTTTGCAGAGGAGCAAGATCAAAATATATATTCTCGTTTTTCAAATCCTAATGTAACAGAGTTTGTAGACAAATTGGTATTGTTGGAAGGAGCTGAAGCAGGTTATGCTTTTGCAACGGGAATGGCAGCAGTATACAATACAATTATTCCTTTTTTAAATGCTGGAGATCACATTTTGAGTGCCTCTTCCATATTTGGTTCTACACATACGCTTTTTACCAAATACTTACCTAAGTGGGCCATTGAAACAACCTATTTCAATGGAAATTCATTAGATGAACTGGAGGGATTGGTTCAACCCAACACCCGTATTCTCTTTGCAGAATCCCCAACCAACCCTGGTGTAGACATTATTGATATCAAGCGTTTGGGATCCTTTGCGGCTAAGCACAATTTACTTTTGGTAATTGATAATACTTTTGCAACACCATTATTGCAACAACCCCTTTCTCTTGGAGCAGATTTAGTAGTGCATTCTGGAACCAAATTATTGGACGGTCAGGGACGTGTTTTGGGTGGAGCTGTTGTTGGACGTTCTGAATTGGTCAGGGAAATCTATTTATTTTCTAGAAATACAGGTCCCGCGCTGTCTCCATTTAACGCTTGGATATTGTCCAAGAGCATGGAAACATTGTCCTTAAGGGTGTATAAGCAAAGTGAATCTGCTTTGAGGCTGGCACATATTCTGGAGCAAAGAGGTGAGGTGTCTTTTGTTAAATATCCTTTTTTAGCTTCTCATCCACAGTATGCGTTAGCAAAGGAACAGATGAAAGCCGGAGGTAATGTCATCTCTTTTGAGTTGGTTGGTGGAAAAACAGCAGGGCAACGATTTATGGATGCCTTGGAATTATTTTCACTGACGGCTAATTTGGGAGATTCAAGAAGTATTGCAACGCATCCTGCGTCAACAACCCACAGTAAATTGACAGATGAAGAATTGGAAAAAGCAGGAATTGGAAAAGGATTGGTCCGTTTGTCCATCGGGTTGGAAACTTTTGAGGACATCGTTCAAGATGTTTTAAATGCTTTAGATAAACTGTAAAAGTTTTTAGTAATCAGGTTTAATTGGTTGTAAATGAATATATTAAGG
>JAGHSS010000337.1 GCA_018065745.1 Candidatus Neoflavobacterium equi
TAGTATAATTGTAAGTACTTCATAATACGATTATTACTGCCGAAAATATTTCTGCTCCCCTAATAAAATCTTTTTTTAAAAATTACTCAAATTAAAAAACTCAAGAACATCATATGTTTGATAAATCTGTTTTAAAAGAAAAGAAGCTAATTGAGCTTCAAGAAATCGCAAAAATTGCGCAGATTGATAAATATAGGTATCTTAAAAAAGATGAATTAATTGTAAAAATTTTGGACGTTCAAGCGCAATCACAAGGTGGAGTTGCAGAAGATTCAAAACAAACCAGTGCAAGTGATTCTGAAAGCTCCAAGGCAGATTTTCAAGATAACAAATTAAAACGAGCGCGAATTTCTAAGAGTGAATTAACGGATGCTGATTCTTCTCAAAATGAACCTCAAAAAAACACGAGAAAAACAATTACATCTGAAGAACGTCAAAGCAAATTTGAAAATTCAGATATAGATCATAAAAAAGCTGAACCAGTAGAAAATTCTGAAGTTCAATCTAATCAAGAGGATACTCCAAGGGATTCAGATCTTACAAGATCTACTGAACAGCACCAACGAAAAAATACGTTTAAGGATCGTAGAAAAGAGCAAAACGTAAATCCCAATCAAAATCAAAACCCAAATCAAAATCAGAATCCCAATCAAAACCCAAATCAAAAGAGGTTTAAGAAGGAAGAGGAGGGAGAAGGACGTAGAGATCATCAAAAAAGAGAATTTGTCAAAAAAGAATTCACAAAGTCTACACCTTCAGATCAATCAAAAGCAACAGATCAAGTTAAGTCAACAGATCAGTCAAAATCAGAATTAGATTTCACTGCAGAAAAAACAATAGCAGAAGGTGATACAATCACACAGGCTAATGCAGTTTCAAATACAACAAATTCCCCAAGTCAAAATCAAAAATTCAAAAAGCCGAATTACAGAGAACCTGATTTTGAATTTGAATCCATTATAGAATGTGAAGGTGTTTTAGAAATGCATGAAAGTGGGTATGGTTTTTTAAGATCATCAGATTTTAATTACCAACAGTCCCCTGATGATATTTATGTATCACAATCACAAATAAGACTTTTTGGTTTAAAAACTGGAGACACCGTTCGTGGTGAAGTAAGACCTCCAAAAGATCAAGAAAAATATTATCCTTTAATTCGTGTTTCAAAAATTAATGGGTATGATCCTAAAATTGTTCGAGATAGAATTTCATTTGAACATTTGACACCAATTTTCCCAACAGAGAAATTTGAATTGTCTGGAAAGCACTCTACAATTTCAACACGTGTAATGGATTTGTTTGCACCTATAGGTAAAGGCCAACGTGGTATGATTGTGGCTCAACCAAAAACGGGTAAAACAATGTTGTTAAAAGACATTGCAAATACTATTGCATCCAATCATCCTGAAGTTTATTTAATTATTTTATTAATTGATGAACGTCCAGAAGAGGTAACAGACATGATCAGAAGTGTAAATGCAGAGGTAATTGCATCAACATTTGATGAACCAGCAAAAAAACACGTTGAAGTGGCTAATATTGTTTTGGAAAAAGCAAAAAGAATGGTTGAGTGTGGTCATGATGTAGTTATTTTACTAGATTCTATCACCCGTTTGGCTAGAGCATACAATACGACTCAACCTGCTTCAGGGCGTGTGTTGAGTGGAGGGGTAGATGCAAATGCATTACAAAAACCAAAAAGATTCTTTGGAGCTGCAAGAAATATTGAAAATGGTGGTTCTCTAAGTATCATCGCTACAGCACTTACAGATACAGGTTCAAAAATGGATGAAGTTATCTTTGAAGAATTTAAGGGTACAGGAAATATGGAATTGCAATTGGATAGAAAAATTGCCAACAGAAGAATTTACCCTGCAATTGATTTGGTAGCATCAAGTACACGTCGTGATGATTTACTTCACGATAAAGAAACGGCACAAAAAATGTGGCCATTTAGAAAGATGTTAAATGACATGAACGCTGTTGAAGCTATGAGTTTCGTTAATGACCGCATTAGAAAAACAGCTACTAATGAAGAGTTTTTAAGAAGCATGAACGACGAAGAATAAGAGAAATACATACAAAATAAAAAGGCCGCAATTCAATTTGAATTGCGGCCTTTTTTGTGTTTAATTTTTAATAAATTTTTTCATTGTTTTGGCATGTGGTCCTTCAATAACTAAGATGTAGAAGCCTGCATTTAATTTGGTAACATCCAAAGTAATTTGATTTTCATTCATCTCATAAGATGCAATCCATTGTCCGTTTACTGCATAAATATCAATGTGGTTGATCGGACTTGCATTTGAAATATTGATATATCCGGTAGTTGTAGGATTTGGATAGATGCTCAAAGTCTCCAGTTCAAAAGCTGCAGTTTCAAGTGTTTCTTGAACAGCCTCATAGGCAGCGGTCCATACCTGTCTTACATAATCAGGAGTATCAATATATGGATTTCTATTTCTTTGATGATCATAGATGGCATTGTTCTGAGCAATTTCTTTAGATGAAACAGGATCTTGAATGTGCCATTTAATCAAGGTTTTTAAAAAGTTACTATCAAGTGTTTGGGTAGTACTTCCATCAAACATAACACTTACTTGAGAATTGCTGTAATTGTTTTTAAATGTTGGAATCTGATTTTGATATCTTGTAGCAAAATAAAAAAATGCTCTTGCTACATCTCCTTTAAATTCATTAATAGGCTCAAATACTATTCCAGTAAAGCTTGATAAATCTGAGGTTTTATTACTTCCTCTTTTAGTTCCGTTTCTACTGCTGTAATTTGCAGTCAATACTTCACCAAAAGGAAGGTTTCCTCTCTCTCCATTTACTTTTCCATCCGTAGGGAAAATATGATGCGCATCAGATTTCATTGGCAATGCTTCATTGAAAAAAGATTGGGCAATAATGTGTTCTCTATTATAGCAGTCTCCTTCAACTCTATAAGAACCACACTTATCTGTGTTGTAAGTAAAGTTGTATGGGTCAGATCCGGAAGGGTTTTCTGAATATATGTCCATGATGGTCATATCATTCTCATACCATTGGTCTTTAAATGCATTATTTCCGTATAACGTCCACAAATCATTGTAGGTTTTTTGATTGTAATTGCTGGTAATAATAGTTGATAAATTGTTTTTAAGTTCATATCCGCTCCCTGTGGCTTGATCATAATATCCCGTAGGAATTTGAGCGTGGAGTAGGGTAAAGGAAAAGAACGTAAATAAAAGAGTAATTTTTTTCATTTAATTTGAGTTTTTGTAGTTGTATGATGGGTTAATTTTAGTTAAATATCTCATTATGTTCCCTAATTT
>JAGHSS010000185.1 GCA_018065745.1 Candidatus Neoflavobacterium equi
GAGATTATCAATATATTAATAATTTCAAAAAGTCGGAAAGTTTACAAAAAATAGAAAACAAAATTTTTATTACGGAAATTTTAAAAAAGTTTTCAACATCAAAAAACCAGTAATTACAAGCCTTAAAACAACATTTATTAAAGTTATTAACAAAAAAAAAGCGACCTGTATTTGGTCGCTCTTTTTTGCCTTTTATCGAATTTACGCCTTTACCGGAATATTTAGTAAAATTTCAATAACTAAGTTCCAATATTTTTGGACTGATTTTACAGACACCCTTTCTTGAGGAGAGTGTGCACCTCTAATGGTAGGTCCAAAAGAAATCATGTCCATATCAGGATAATTAGTTCCTAAAATACCACATTCTAAACCTGCGTGACAAGCTACTACATTAGCTTTAGATCCGTGTTGTTTTTCGTAAATTCCAGAGATGATATCCAAAATTTCAGAGTTTGAATTTGGCGTCCATCCTGGGTAAGAACCTGAAAATTCAACCTCACAACCCATCAACTCAAAAGCAGCACGCAAAGCGTTAGCCAAATCAAATTTAGACGTTTCTACAGATGATCTAGTCAAACATTTGATGTCCAACTTTCCACCACCTAGAGTAACTTTTGCAATATTGTTTGACGTTTCAACCAAGTCAGCAAAATCAGCACTCATGCGGTAAACCCCATTGTGAGCAGTGTACATGGCACGTACAAAGTAGTATTGTGCCATAGAAGGCATCACCTTTGCAGGAGCTTCTTCTAACTTTTCAATAGCTACCTCTAAATTAGGTTCTGTCGTTTTAAACTCTTCTTTTATTTCATTGATGATTTGTTGCATGTCAAATACAAACGCCTCATCATACATTGCAGCAATAATAACTTTAGCAACACTTTCTCTTGGAATCGCGTTTCTTAAACTTCCCCCTTTGATTTCTGAAATTTGCAATCCAAAATTGTCAAATCCATCAAACAACAAGCGGTTCATGATTTTATTAGCGTTTCCAAGTCCTTTGTGGATATCCATACCAGAGTGACCTCCAGATAATCCTTTAACTGTGATTTGGTATCCAACAGAACCTTCAGGAGTTTCTTCCTCGTCATACACAGCAGTTGCAGTTACATCCACACCACCAGCACATCCAATATCAATTTCGTCATCTTCTTCAGTATCTAAATTCAACAAGATTTCTCCAGTTAAAATTCCACCTTCCAAGCCCATTGCTCCAGTCATTCCTGTTTCTTCATCAATAGTGAACAACGCTTCAATAGCTGGGTGTTCAATAGTTTTGCTTTCCAAAATGGCCATGATAGTAGCTACACCAATACCGTTGTCAGCTCCAAGAGTTGTCCCTTTTGCTCTTACCCAATCTTCATCAACATACATGTCAATTCCTTGAGTGTCAAAATCAAAAATAGTATCGTTGTTTTTTTGGTGAACCATATCCAAATGTGATTGCATCACAATTGTTTTTCTGTTTTCAAAACCAGCAGTAGCAGGTTTTTTGATGATTACATTTCCAACACCATCCACTAAAGTTTCCAAGCCTAAGCTCTTTCCAAAACTTTCCATAAAAGCAATAACACGTTCTTCTTTTTTAGAAGGTCTTGGCACTGCATTAAGATCTGCAAACTTGTTCCAAAGTTCTTTTGGTTCAAGATTTCTAACTTCTTGACTCATATATATTAATTTTATACGCTTATTTACTTCTTCAAAGTTACGGTTATTAAATAAAAAAAAGACATCTACAGGGCATAAATTGCACCACAGATGTCTTTAATGACTAAATCTAAAACTGAATTTTTATGAAGCTAACTCTTCAGCAGCTACAATATATTTTTCAAAGATTTTCTGAGCTTTAGAAACAGAAACTTCTTTTTTGTACTTATCATTTTCTGGCAAATAAAATATAGGTGCTTTTTTACACATGCCCTGACACTTCATTTTTTTCAAAACAACAGCCTCAGCCAAACCACAGGTTGAAATTAATTCGTTAAATGTTGACTTTACATCTTCGTTATATCTGCAACATTTTTTACCATCACAAAAGAAAACTATTTTCTCACAAGGTTTATCCTTAGACATGATTTGTTATTTTTATTTATTCTAATT
>JAGHSS010000198.1 GCA_018065745.1 Candidatus Neoflavobacterium equi
GAATAAATTCCAAGGTTTTCAATATGTGGGCGATAAGGGATTCGAACCCCTGACCCTCTCGGTGTAAACGAGATGCTCTGAACCAACTGAGCTAATCGCCCGTAAAGCTTGTTATAACAAGTTATTTACTTCGTTATTGCGAGTGCAAATATAGCACGATTCTTTAAGTCTGCAAACATTTTAGAATCTTTTTTATAAAATTTCTGCAATCACAAATGTACTGCCACCAACGTAAATCACGTCTTTGGGACCGGCAACAGCCAAGGCATTTTCATAAGCCGCTCTTACAGAAATACATACCTCCCCATTTAAACCGTAAGTTGCAGCCTGTTCTGCCAAAAGGGTGGCATCCAAAGCTCTGGAAAGATTTGGTGCACAAAAGAAATAATGCGCCTCTTTTGGAAATAATGGGAGTACAGCTTTCAAATCTTTGTCGTTCACAACACCCAAAACTACATACAAACGCTCAAATTCTTCTTGCTTAAGTTGGGCCATCACGGGAATTAATCCGTGGGAATTGTGTGCCGTGTCGCAAATCACTTTGGGATGCTCCTGTAAAATTTGCCAACGTCCCTGCAAACCGGTGTTTTCAACCACGTGCAACAACCCGTCTTTCAAGTGCTGGTCTGTTATATTAAAATGTGTTTTTAACAGCGCTGTCGCTTGCATCACTGCTTTGATGTTGTGCTGCTGGTAACTGCCCAACAAACCACACGGCAAAGGCTGCGCAATAAGATCTGACGCAAAGTACAACGGGGCTCCAACGGCTGCTGCCTTGGCTTCAAAAACAGGTTTGGTGGCTGTTACATATTCACTGACCACTGCTGGAACGCCGGGCTTGATGATGCCTGCCTTCTCCCCTGCGATGGCTTCCAGGGTATCTCCCAAAAACTGCACGTGGTCCATCCCAATATTTGTGATGACACTCAACAAGGGGTTGATGATGTTGGTGGAGTCCAAACGGCCGCCCATCCCCACTTCAATCACTGCGACGTCCACAGCTTCATCTACAAAATACTGAAAGGCCAAGCCCACGGTCATCTCAAAGAAACTGAGGTGATTGGATTCAAAAAACGCCTTGTTGCTGGTGATGAAACCCATGACGTAAGTCTCTGGAATTTCAACGCCGTTAATCTTGATGCGTTCTCTAAAATCTTTTAAATGTGGCGAGGTATACAAGCCCACCTTATATCCCGCTTCTTGTAAAACAGAGGCAAGCATGGAGCTGGTGGACCCTTTACCGTTGGTACCGGCGATGTGTATGGATTTGAATTTGTGTTCTGGATGATTCAAGTGCGCAGCCAACAAATGGGTGTTGGTCAGGTCTTTTCTAAAAGCAGATGCGCCTTGTTGCTGATACATTGGAAGTTGGTTGAACATCCAATCTAAAGTTTGTTGATAATTCATTCTTTTCGATATTCGAATTAACTATATTTGTTCCAAAATAATTCGCTATTTTTATAGTTTTATAAACCTAGTAAATTATCTTTATTGCAAAATTGAGATTTTTTTTAAAACAAACTACATCTACCACTATTTTTTATGATCGGATATTTTCTTCAAATTCAAAATGATTCTCTGGCAGCTGCTGCCAATGCAGTTGTTGATCCTACTGCAGCCGTTAATGAAATTTCTATTTTAGAGTTTATTTTTAAAGGTGGAGTTTTCTTAATTCCCATCGCCTTATTGTTGTTCTATACTATTTATGTCATTATTGAACGTACCATGTATATCAACAAAGCAAAAAAGGTGGATGCCAATATGCTTTCTGACGTGCGCATGCATTTGAACAGCGGAAACTTAAACCTGGCGTTGGCAACGGTGGAACGCAATGACACTCCAAGTGCACGTGTGTTAAAAGAAGGTTTGTTAACCATTGGAAGACCAATTTCTGAAATTGAATCCAATATGGAGAAAATGGCCAATATTGAAATTGGTGAAATGGAAAAAGGTTTGGGTGCCTTGGGATTGATTGCAGGTATTGCACCAACCATCGGGTTTATTGGAACCATTGGTGGGGTAATCAAAATCTTCTATGCTATCTCAGTTTCTGAAGACATTAGTATTGGAAACATCTCTGGTGGTCTTTATGAAAAAATGATCAGTAGTGGATCTGGTTTGGTTGTAGGTATTGTGGCTTATGCTGCATATCACATCTTCAACAGCATGATTGATGGTTTTGCCCTGAATGCTCAAAAACAATTATTAGAATTTGTCAATATAATACAAAGACCAAATGGCGATAAAGCGAAATAAACGATTTCACGCAGAAGTAGCTACAAGTGCACTGAGTGATATCATGTTCTTCTTGTTGCTGTTCTTCTTGATCATCTCAACTCTTGCCAACCCCAACGTCATCAAAATGACCTTGCCAAAAGCACAGAACAATGAGAAGACCAACAAACAATTGATCACGCTTTCTGTCACAGAAGAGAAGCGCTTTTTCTTGGATAAGAACGAGGTTTCATTTAGTGAATTAGAAACTTCTTTATTGGCTCAAATAGGCGATAATAAGGAACAAACAGTCGTGGTCCGCATTCCATTCAACCTGCAAGTACAAGACTTGGTTGACGTGCTCCAAATTGGAGTCAAAAACAATTTAAAATTTGTCATTGCAACCAATGCATCTAAATAACAAAAAACCTCTATAGAAATGCTATAGAGGTTTTTTTTATGTCTTGTTATGTCTGTTGTAATCTTAATTCAATGAGAAGTTATACACAATGGTTCCCACCTGACTTGCTGGTGCATCTGCACTGGATTGCCATTTGGTATTCATGGCTGCTAATTTGGCTTGATCTAACAAACATTTAGCGGTATTGGTGGTTCCCTTAACTCCTGCAACAGCACTGACCGTTTTACCGGTTCTGTCCACAGTTACTTCAACAACTACCCTACCTTCTTCATTACAGGTATAATTTGGACTTGGTTTGTTCAATGCTTTTCTGTTTCCCAGCGAATATCCTGAGCCACCGCCTGATCCACCACCTGATCCTGGACCAACTCCTGAACCCGTTCCGGTTCCGGTTCCTGTTCCATGTCCACCTCCGGTTCCTCCTCCAGAACCTCCACTGCCATAATAGCCAGATGAATTTAAATCTCCGTTGGATTTTCCTTTGTTTCCAGCCACACCGTCATCACCATCTCCTCCTTTTGAATTCCCCCCCAAAAGACTGGAAAGTGCATCATTTGTTGCTTGATTTACCTTGGGTTTGTTGTCTACAACTACCACTTTTTTAGGCTCAACTTTGGGATTAACAGGTGTTTTTGGTTTTACTACAGGAGATTTTGTCACCCCATAATCTGTATCACTCACCGCGTCTGATGTCAAAATTTCTTCTTCCACAGCTGTTTGTTGTTGTATCGATTGAATCGTATTGCTCACATCCAAAACTTCACTGGTAAAATCTTTTCCAGATCCCACATCGCTGTCTCCAAAATTCACGGTCACACCACCGCCACCGCCACCTGCCGCTAATGCGTCAGCAAACCCATCTCTGGGAGGCCAGAAACGTATGAAAAACAGCAATAGCAGTAATACCGCATAGATCAACACGGTTAAACCAATGGATTTGATTCGGTCTTTTGATTCAGTAGTGGTCATATAAAATAGCGTACGTTAGTTTGCACAAACGAAAATAAGCAATTTTTTGATACCGCTATAAATTTTAGGATAATAAAAAGGACAAACCCCTTGGGCATCCACTGTTTGTAATGGAAAACGCAAGGGGTTTGTAATTTGTAAACCAGTAGTAAATGTAATATCCACCGTGGTTTTTATTCTATAAGGTATTCAGAACTTATACCAATTGCTTTAAAGCAATTTCAAAAGCACGTGAACTGATGTTCTTTTTGTCTGTTCCAGCATCATAAGTTGCTTGAATCGCTTTGCGGATGATGTCTGAGGTATCATTGAAGATGTTTGCATCTGTCAATTCAACTTTGTTCTCCATCAAGTAAGCAAAAACTCTTGCCATACCACAGTTGGAAATAAAGTCAGGAATCAAACTTACTTTTTGATCCGTCTCTTCCATAATTGAACCAAAGAAAATTTCTTTGTCAGCAAACGGTACGTTTGCCCCACAAGAAATCACTTCCAATCCTGAAGCTACCATCGCATCTACCTGATCCATAGTCACCAATCTTGACGCTGCACAGGGCGTGAAAATCTCAGCTCCCAAACTCCAGATTCTGCTGTTCATCTCTTCTGAAGACAACATTTGGTCAGATACCAATTGGTTTCCGTTTTTGTTTAAAAACAATTGGGTAATCTCTTCAAAAGTGAATCCGTTTTCATTGATTATACCACCGTCTCTGTCAATGATTCCCACCACCTTAGCTCCCAATTGAGCCAAGAAGAAGGCAGCAGCAGATCCCACATTTCCAAAACCTTGAACAATGGCTTTTTTACCTTGTATGGATCCGCCATAGATATTGTAGAAATGGTGTACTGCAAAAGCAACACCATATCCTGTAATCATGTCAGCAACTGTATATTTTTTTGCCAATGCTGGCGTGTAAATTTCGTCTTCAATCACTTGAACTACTCCTTGGCGCAATTGACCAATACGGTTGATCTTTTCAGCTTCAGTAGGTTTGAAGTGTCCGTTGAAAACACCCTCTTGTGGATGCCAAACACCAACAGCTTCTGTCATTGGAATCACGTCGTGAATTTCATCCACGTTCAAATCTCCTCCAGTTCCATAGTAGCTTTTCAAAAGTGGAGATACCGCTTTGAACCAACGTTGTAATACTTCTTTCTTGCGTGGATCATTAGGATCAAAGTTGATTCCAGATTTAGCACCACCAATTGCTGGTCCAGAAACGGAGAATTTAACTTCCATCGTTTTAGCCAAAGACAATACTTCATTTTTGTCTAACCCCTTGCGCATACGTGTACCACCTCCGGCAGCACCACCGCGCAATGAATTGATTACTGTCCATCCTTCTGCTTCTGTTTCGCTGTCTTTCCAATGGAAAACAACCTCAGGCGTTTTATCTTCAAACTTTTTTAGTAGTTCTTTCATTTTGCAATATAATTGTTGGTTTGTTTAATTTGTATAAGCAAATATAAAAGAATCTTATAAAG
>JAGHSS010000039.1 GCA_018065745.1 Candidatus Neoflavobacterium equi
GATTGTTTATAAAATGGTGGAAGTTACTTTTAGACAACTCCTCATCAATAGGGTACCCGTCAATAGCATAAAAAGTCTTCATGTGATTTATGAAGATGTTTTCATCCTCCTTGTGTGCGTGTCTAAATGATAAAGCCATAGCAATTTAATTTTTAGGTTGATACATTTTTAAATATTGAAGGATGGTTCCAGTTACATTCTTATTCATTTGAGCAAATGTATTGGATATATGTCCTTGTTCTAATCTTTCATCCTCATTTTGAATAACCAAGTCAAGAATGTTTTTAAGTTCGGTATAATTGTTTACGCTATGGCATCCCCCCAAATCGATTAACGCTATGGCCTCTGCAAACTGTTTGTATTTAGGACCAATAATTATCGGTATTCCAAAAGTAGCAGGTTCCAAAATGTTGTGGATGCCTTTTTCAAAACCACCACCAATATATGCGATGTCAGCATAGCTGTACACTTTTGTAAGTAACCCAACAGTATCAAGGAGGAACACCTCAGATTGTTTCAATTTTTCAGGAGTCATCTCGCTGTAAACACATACATTTTTGCTGATACTATTTTTTAGTTGCGCAATTTGTTCCGGCTTGATATTGTGAGGAGCAAAGACAAATTTCACATGGTGAGTGCTGGTGTTGATGTATTGACTAAGCAACTTCTCATCCTCAGGCCAGGAACTACCAATAACGACAAGCGTTGAATCTCCTTTAAAATTGGATATAAAATCCACGGTATTGTCTCTTTCCAAAATAGTAGCTACCCGATCAAATCTTGTATCACCAGATATTTTTACATTCGTTAATCCAATCCCGTTCAACAGTTTTTTAGATTCTTCGTTTTGAACAAAGAAATACGTCATGCTCTTGATTGCATTTCGATAAAACGAACCATACCATTTAAAAAATACTTGATTGGGTCTGAAAATCCCAGATATCAAAAATGTCGGGATGTTTCTGTTTTTTAATTCTTTTAGATAATTAGGCCAAAATTCATATTTAATGAAAAATGTCATTTCTGGATGAACAGCATCTAAAAAGGAAGTCACCAAATCTGTGGTGTCCAAAGGAAGATAAACAGTGACATCAGCAACATTATTGTCCTTGCGCACTTCATATCCAGAAGGAGAGAAAAAAGTCAGCACAATTTTATGATTCGGATATTGTGTTCTTAATCCCTCAATCACGGGAAGTCCTTGTTCATATTCTCCCAAGGAAGCAGCGTGAACCCATATCGTTCGATCTTCTTTTTGAATCTTGCTTTTGATCAACGCCAAAGTGTGTTTTCTACCCTCAATAAATAGTTTCATTTTGGGCTGAAACAACGCGACTGTTTTTAATAACTGACCCACAATATGAACCAGAACGGTATATATAAAATACATAGATTTATTTTGAATGGCTAAATTACAAATTTTATTCACGAAATTTTAAGCTACAAACGCGTAATAATTTGTAATTTTGTAAGGTTAATTTATTCAGAAATGAGAAAACTTCAAATGGTTGACCTTAAGAGTCAATATGAAAAAATAAAAGAAACAGTAGATAGCTCTATTCAAGAGATTCTTGAAAATACAACTTATATCAATGGACCGCATGTACATGCTTTCCAAAAAAATCTTGAAACATATTTAGGTGTTAAGCATGTTATTCCATGTGCTAATGGAACTGACGCACTTCAAATTGCCATGATGGGATTGGATCTTAAGCCTGGTGATGAGGTAATTACAGCAGATTTCACCTTTGCAGCAACAGTAGAAGTTGTTGGTTTATTACAGTTAACTCCAGTTTTAGTTGATGTTGAAATGGACACGATGAACATTTCAATTGAAGCTTTAAAAAAGGCAATCACTCCAAAAACAAAAGCAATCGTTCCAGTTCACTTGTTTGGACGTGCAGCAAATATGGATGCGATTATGCAAATTGCAAAAGAGCATAACTTATATGTAATTGAAGACAACGCACAAGCTATTGGAGCTAATTATACGCATGCTGACGGTTCTAAAACCAAAGCAGGTGTAATTGGACATGTAGCAGCTACATCTTTCTTCCCTTCTAAAAACTTAGGATGTTATGGAGACGGTGGTGCTATTTTTACTAATGACGACGCTTTGGCGCACCGCATTAGAGGTATTGTAAATCACGGGATGTATGAGCGTTACCACCATGATGTAATTGGAGTTAATTCAAGATTAGATTCAATTCAAGCAGCGGTATTAGACGCAAAGTTGCCTTTCCTTGATACCTACAGTGCAGCAAGAAGATTGGCAGCGTTCAATTACAACAAAGCTTTTGAAAACAATCCAAACTTAGGAACTCCTGCTTTTGATATGGAAGGGGATGACCATGTATTCCATCAATATGTAATGCGTGTAACTAATGGACAACGTGACGCTTTATTAGCGCATCTTCAAGCAGCGGGTATTCCTTGTGCAATTTACTACCCAATTCCATTACACAGTCAAAAAGCTTATGCTGACACACGTTACAAAGAAGAAGACTTCCCAGTGACAAATCAATTGGTTAAAGAGGTTATTGCCTTGCCAATGCACACAGAATTAGATGAAGAACAAATCACGTTCATCACTTCAACAATTAATACGTTCTTAAACGCATAGTTTAAATATACAATACAAAAGGCGGTACCCATAGAGTTACCGCCTTTTTTTTATTTTTCATCATTGCTAATTTCATCCAAACGCCATCCCATTTCCTTGCTGTAATGCAATCTTATATGGACACCAAAATCAACTGCTATTTGAAATGTTTTTTTCAACTGTATTTCCAAAACATATGCAAGCACACTTCTCAAAACACCAGCATGCGTGACCAATAGAATTTTTTTGTGCTCCATAGTTTCCAGTGTTTTCATGAAATCACGAACACGCTCAAACATCATCTGGTAAGATTCCCCATTTGTAGGAGCTGTATTCACATAATCAACATACCAAGGAGTAATTTCTGATGCAGGAATTTCCTGCCAGCCTTTCCCTTCCCAAGATCCAAAATTCAACTCCATTAAGTTTTTGTCTTCAACAAAGTTGACATCAAAATTCAAGGCGAGCAGTTTACATCTTTTCAAAGGGCTACTGTAAACCACATCAAATTCTTTGGGTAATTTCTCAGTGTATGCATTCGCGTATTGATGGTATAAATGGTTGACATCCACATCCAATTGACCATAGCAAATCCCTTTTCCAATATCTGGTGGACTGTGTCTTATTAAGTGAATTTCCATATCAAAATAAATCCCAAATAGATTAATACTTCACAAACCTGTTGTACAGTTCCCAAACAATCCCCTGTATATCCACCGATGTGTTTTTTAAAATACCAACCCAAATACCATTTTCCCAAATATCCGATGGGAAGAATCCATAAGAATTTCAGGGGCATCAAGAGCACTAAAGGAATCACAGCCAAGCACAATCCCCATAGGGTTGCAGTCAACGGAATTGGTTTGTTTGCCAAAGGTTTAGATTTACTAACATCTATATCCGTTACATAATCATGTGAATGTATCATCAGACCAGAGAGAAATCTGCTACTTGAATGCGCAATAATTATCGCAGACCCGATGGTTGCAATATCAATATCAACAAGAGCTTGCAAGCAGGTAAATTTCAGCAATAAGAGCAAAATCATACCCAGCACACCGTACGCACCAATTCTGCTGTCTTTCATGATCGTCATGATTTTCTCCTTCCCATATCCACCACCAAAGCTATCGCAAACATCAGTAAAGCCATCCTCGTGAAAGCCCCCAGTAATCAATACAGAGACGATCAGCGACAAGACGATTCCAATATTGGGTGTAAACAAATAACTTCCGATTCCAAAAACCAGCGCATTCAAAATCCCTACAACCAATCCAACAGCACTGTAGTATTTTTGGCTTTTATTCATGATTTCCTCAGAATATTCCAACTCAAAAGGAATTGGAATCCGAGTGAAAAACATCAGTGCAGTACAGAAATAGGTAAACTCTTTTTTAAGCATTTCTTTATTTGTTAGATACTTGAGCGGATTCAAAACTAGCCATCTCATTTAAAAAATTCACAGCACTTTGAATCAAAGGGTAAGCAAGTGCACATCCCGTACCTTCACCAACGCGCAGGTTCAAGTCCAGCAACGCTTTTTCCCCCATCAATTCTAAAAACGGTTTGTGTCCACTTTCATCAGACACGTGACAAAAGATGCAATTCTCCATAATTTTTGGATTGATAGCACGCGCAATTGCCAAAGCCGCAGTAGCGATAAAACCGTCAATCATCAACAGCATATTTTGTTCAAATGCCGCCAGCATTCCACCGCACATTTGTGCAACTTCAAAGCCTCCAAAAGTCTGTAATATGATTTTAGGATCTGTAATTTTCCCGTGTTTTTCCTTAGCAGTAGTAAGTAGTTCTACTTTCTTTTCCAATTGCTCTGCCGTCAATCCCGTTCCTTTTCCAACGCATTGAGCAATCGGTAAATCAAACAAACTACTCATGATCATAGAAGCAGAAGATGTATTCCCGATCCCCATTTCACCAAACCCAATAATATTTGAGCCTGAAGCAGCAATTTCATTTACAATACCTTTAGATTTTTCAAGACAAAATTCCAATTGATCCCCAGTCATCGCTGGATTTTCCAAGTAATTTTGCGTCCCATAACCCGCCTTTGCGTGTATTAATTTTGGATGAGGTTCAAAGTCAAAGTTGACACCTGAATCAACAATTTTGATCGCGATTTGGTGTTGCTTACAAAACACGTTAATAGCCGCACCCTCTTGTAAAAAGTTAGACACCATTTGAAAAGTCACCTCTGGTGGATAAGCACTTACACCACTTTTAGCGATGCCGTGATCCCCAGCAAATACCACGAGTGTAGGGTTTTTTAGCTGCGGACTAAGCGTTTGTTGTACACTTCCAATTTTATATGCAAGTTTTTCAATCCACCCTAAAGCGCCAAGTGGTTTCGTTTTTAAATCGATTTTTTGTTGTAATTGTTGTTCAAAAGTCATTAGAAAGTTATTTTACTCTTAGAAACAAGAGTGGGTAAGTTTTAAATATTTGGTTGTCTCAAAAATAACCAAAAAATCATTTTGATGCCAATTCTTAGTACTCTATATTAGAGCAATCAAAAAACTACTATATGAAAATACTTGTTACAGGAGGTTTAGGATATATTGGCTCACATACTGTGGTTGAATTGTTGAATCAAAATTATCAAGTTGTCATTGTAGACAATCTATCAAATACTTCGCTAGACGTTTTGGACGGCATTTATCAAATCGCCAATGTAAAACCAGATTTTGAATTGCTTGATCTTAGAAATAAGTCAGATGTGGAATTCCTTTTTAAAAAATACGATGGATTTGACGGAGTTATTCATTTTGCTGCATCCAAGGCTGTAGGAGAAAGTGTAGCCAATCCCTTGCATTATTATGAGAATAACATCAACTCTTTGGTGTACTTACTTCAAGAAGTTTTAAAAAATCCAAATACTGCTTTCATTTTTAGTTCTTCTTGCACCGTTTACGGCCAGTCAATTGAGCTACCGATCACTGAAAAAGCGCCTTTCCAAACAGCCTTATCGCCATACGGAAATACAAAGCAAATTGGGGAAGAGATTATTGAAGATGTAGTAAAATCTTGCGGTTTAAATGCCATTTTACTTAGGTATTTTAATCCGATAGGCGCACATCATTCCGGTTTAATAGGAGAGCTTCCACTGGGGATTCCTCAAAATTTAGTACCCTACATTACCCAAACTGCATTGGGAATTAGAACTGAATTAGCTGTTTTCGGTAATGATTATAACACAGCAGACGGTACGTGCGTTAGAGATTACATTCACGTTGTTGATTTGGCCAAAGCCCACGTCATTTCCCTGGTTCGTCTGTTGAATCAAAAAAACGTTACCCCTTTAGAAGTGTTCAATTTGGGCACCGGCAATGGCCATTCCGTACTTGAACTGATCCATACATTTCAAGTGGTTACCGGAGTGAATATTCCTTACAAATTTGTAGATAGAAGAGCTGGAGATGTGGAATCTGCCTATGCAGACACCCAAAAGGCTACTGATATATTAGGTTGGAAAGCAAATCTAACCCTAGCAGATGCCTTAAAATCAGCCTGGTTATGGGAACAAAATCACACGAGTAAAAAATTGGCGAACACCAAATAATAGTAAGGACGTATCTCCAATGAGGTACGTTTTTTTTTGGGCGTTACCCGGGAATTTCGCTGCGCTCAAACCCGGGTCGCGCTTTCCGCTTTATCTTTGGCTGGGAAAGCCCAGCCAAAGGATGCCGCTTCAATCGCTAACGCGTGAAACCTTCATTCCATCCATCAAGATACAAGCTCTTGATACAAGTCATTAAAAGTTTGTTCTAAATTTTCAGTTAATCCAGGATGAGGTCTTGAAGTTTGAATGCAGGAACTTTTAATTGCCGTCAACCATCTAAAGCGTTCCGCAATTTCAAAAGCACCTATAGGGCCACCATTCTTACCTCCATTTGCAGTCAGTTCAAATCCTTTAAGGTGTAACTCCAACTGTTCCAAGTCAAAATCTTTGCAAAATGCTCTTATTTTATCTTGTGGTATTTCATATTTAAATTGAATGAATTTTTTTCTCTTGCAGAACATGATCAACCCTACATTAATGAATTCTTCGCGTTCAACCTTCGGTAAAACTCGAATTATTGCATATTCATATAAATGTTTATCTTGCATCTTGGGCTTGTTTTAAAAATATATCTGCGTGTTTAAGTCTGTTGCATAGAAAGTTCCAATACACCATTTTAATATCTTCTGTACTTTGATCATTACCTTCCCATACCAACCAATCGTCGGGAATAAGATCTACAATCGCTCTTAAAACTTCTGGATTTAATTTTTTGGTAAATTCCTCGTGAACCTCCGTTAGCTTACTTGCATGAGGTAATAAAACGTGATCTTTAATTAACTGAAAAGGAGTGAGCGATGCTTTCTCCCAATCGCCCCATGCATGATGGAAATAAAAAGCAGCTCCATGGTCAATAAGCCATAATTCTTTGTGCCAAATCAATAAATTTGTATTTCTGAAAGTGCGGTCAACATTCGTTATAAACGCATCCAACCAAACAATTTTGGAAGCCAATAGGGGATCGCATTCATTAATTGCAGCATCAAAAGTCAATGCTCCTTGCAGGTAATGTAATCCCAGATTCAAGCCTTGGCTAAATTGCAGCAAATCCTGAATTTCTTCATCTGCTTCTGTACGACCAAAAGCTTCATCCAAAGTTGCAAATACCAACTCCGGTACGGGCAGTCCTAAGAATCTACTAATTGCTCCTCCCAATAGTTCAGATACAAGTGCTTTGGTTCCATGACCAGCACCCCTAAACTTCAAGACATATTTAAAATCATCATCCGCTTCAGCAAGTGCAGGAAGGGAACCTCCTTCTCTGAGTGGTTGAATATATCTTGAAACAGTTACGGTTCTCGGTGTTTTTATCATATTGTAAAGATAAGGATTCTATTATTTTAAAAAAAAAATGAATATTTTTTTTAATAGGCTGTCAATGTGT
>JAGHSS010000128.1 GCA_018065745.1 Candidatus Neoflavobacterium equi
TAACTTAAAACCGCCACTTATCAGCAAATTATTCACTTTAGATATGAAAATACTTACATTCATTATGTTGCTCAGCATAGTGAATGCATTTGATGCTAAAATCTATGGTCAGGATAATGTACTGCAAGGACAATTACAGGATACAAACGGTTTGTTTTTAGAAACATTAAGCTGTAAAATCACAGGTGAAGGCAAATTTCAACAGGAAATTAAAACCGATGCATTTGGTGTTTTTAAATTTAACAACCTCAATTCCGGCAAAATCAGGCTGGAGGTTTTTAACGAGGAACTGGTTTTAAAGGATACCATTGTTGATCTTAACAACTCTGTAGATCTTGGATTGCTGACTGTGAATTCATACAAAAACTTGGATGAACTCACGATTAGTAAGGTTAAGAATAGCATTGAAAAAAAAATAGATCGACTAATTTTTCACGTTGATCAACTTGCTCAAAGTCAAGGAGGAGATGTGTATGATCTTTTAAAAATAACTCCAAGGGTACAAATAATCAACGAAAGCATTTCAATTTCAGGTAAAGGGAAAGTTGGATTTCTGGTAGACAATCAATACATCACTTTAGAGGGAGAAGAATTGGCTGCATACTTGCACAGTTTGAGATCAGACAATATTAGTAAGATAGAAGTCATCACAAATCCAAATGCACAATATATGGCAGAAGGAAGCGGCGGTTTAATTCACATCATTACTAAAAAAGCCAAGAAAGATCAATGGAACGCTAGCGTATCCACATTTTACAAACAATCCTCTTTACCAACATTTGGTCAAGACGCACAGATTAATTACCGTAAAAATCAGGTAACTATTGCTGCAAACTACTCACAGCTGGAAGGGAAGAACACAGCCGATAAAAAAAACCACACCTACTATCCAAATTTAACTTGGTTTGAACAAAATCTAAGAGAAGACAAAAAAGAAGTCACCAACGGACGTGTATTTATTGATTACAAAATTTCAGATAAATGGACTACCGGACTGGAATACAAAAACAACACAAACGACCAAACACTTGACAGTCAAGCGCGAACACGCATTTCCAACCCATCTACAACAACCATTGATTCTTCCATATACACGCCAAGCAAACGAAGTCTTGACAAGAAATACCAGAGTTTGAATTACCATTTGGTATACCAAATAGACACTTTAAAACGCAAATTAAGTTTTGATTTTGATGTGTTTAATTTTACATCAAGATCTGATCGAACTTTAGAAAACACCTATTACAATGGTGGTAACGAAACTAATATCACAGGATATGAAGCAGCTCTTAACAGTGGATTTCAAAAGATTAACAACAATTCTTTTAATTTATCCATGGAGCATCCCTTTGAAAAAATCACTTTGGAATATGGTGGACGTTATGCCATTTCAAAAACAAAAAGTGACTTTCAATATTATGACGTAACAAAACCTTATGTAGATTATAAAGAGGATTTGAGTAATGCCTTTGACTTTAAAGAAAACACCTTAAGTATCTATGCCTCGCTATACAAAAAGTTGAACGAGAAATGGGAATTTAAGATAGGTGGACGCATGGAAAGCACAAAGACCGCAGGCATATCCATTATGGAGAAAGAAAAATTTGAGAAAAATTACAGCAAGTTTTTCCCAACAGCCTATATTTCCTATCAATACAATGAAGATCAGGTATTCAATATAAATTATTCAAAACGCATTGACAGACCCGACTTCACTTCCCTAAACCCTTTTAGATGGGGAACTTCAAAATATTCATATTCTGAAGGAAATCCTTATTTAAACCCAAGCTTTACACATCAGGTGGAAATGGAGCACCAACTCAAAGGTAAATTTTTCAACAGTATCTATTTCACATCCACCAAGGGATTGTATGAAGTGGTTACTGAAATTGACCCAGAACTAAAAATTCAAAAAAGTACACCACAGAATTTTATAGACAATAATTCCTATGGTATCAATCAAACCTACACTTCACAAATAGCTGCTTTACTCAATATTAACTTCAATCACAACCTTTCTTACAGCGCCACAACGTCACAGATTGAAAGTACCCTTCCAAAACTAAAGGGTTGGAATTACTACGTCAATTTGAGCAATGATATGATGTTGTATAAAAAACACGAATTGAACTTAAACATCAACTACAGCATCGCTCCAAATGGGGTGAACTACTTAGATGCCTATACTTCATTCAACGAATTAAACCTGGCATTAAAAGCGGTGTTCTTAAAACAGCAATTACAAGTAAGCTTCATAGTTAACGATCTGTTTTCCTCTAATAAAACCTACTTCACCAGTTATTCTAACGGTGTTAAGAACGTTGTATACAATTATTATGACAACCGATATTTTAGAATTTCCGTTAAATACAGTATTGGTGGGAGCATTGAAAAGAAAAAGTGGACTTCTAAAAACTCCGAAGAATTTAATCGTTTAAATTAACAGGGATCCTGAACATTTTGTGGTATTTCTGTATCATTTTAAACATGAAATGTAATAAAAGTTTTGTAAATAAGTTTATGTAATATGTTTGTTAACTCGGCTAATAAAGAGGTTACAACAGTTCTAATG
>JAGHSS010000151.1 GCA_018065745.1 Candidatus Neoflavobacterium equi
GCTTTGATTTGGTTCACGCGATTTTTGATTAAATCTGCAGAACCTGCACCGTTCACAATGGTTGTATTGTCTTTGTCAATTGATACTTTTTCTGCTGTTCCCAACATTTCCAAAGTAGCATTTTCCAAGTTGTATCCGCTTTCTTCAGCAATTACAGTTCCACCTGTCAAGATTGCGATGTCTTCCAACATTGCTTTTCTTCTGTCTCCAAAACCTGGAGCTTTCACAGCAGCAATTTTTAACGCACCTCTCAATTTGTTAACTACCAAAGTTGATAATGCTTCTCCGTCAACGTCTTCAGCAATGATCAATAATGGTTTACCAGATTGAGCAACTGGCTCTAAAACTGGAAGTAATTCTTTTAAAGATGAAATCTTTTTGTCATACAATAAGATGTATGGGTTGTCAAATTCAGTTTCCATTTTTTCTGGATTTGTCACAAAGTAAGGAGACAAATATCCACGGTCAAACTGCATTCCTTCCACAACGTCCACATAAGTGTCCGTTCCTTTAGCTTCTTCAACAGTAATTACTCCTTCTTTACCAACTTTACCAAAAGCAGTAGCGATTAAATCACCAATGATTTCATCATTATTAGCAGAAATAGAAGCAATTTGTTTGATTTTATCTGTAGTTGAACCTACTTCTTGCGCTTGGTCTTTCAAGTCAGCAACAATAGCTTCAACCGCTTTGTCAATACCACGTTTTAAGTCCATTGGGTTTGCACCAGCAGCGACGTTTTTCAATCCTTCTTTAACGATTGCTTGCGCTAAAACCGTTGCTGTAGTAGTACCGTCACCTGCCAAGTCATTGGTTTTAGAAGCAACTTCTTTCACCATTTGAGCTCCCATGTTCTCTAATGTATCTGCCAATTCAATTTCTTTAGCTACAGAAACTCCGTCTTTAGTCACGTGAGGTGCACCAAAAGATTTTGAGATAATCACGTTACGTCCTTTAGGACCTAAAGTTACTTTTACTGCGTTTGCCAAAGCATCAACTCCACGTTTTAAACCGTCACGAGCTTCAATATCAAATTTTATTTCTTTTGCCATTTTGTGTTTGTTTTTTTAAAATTAACGATTGTTTTAAATTAGATGATTGCTAAGATGTCTTCTTCGCGCATGATTAAGTAATCATTACCTTCAAATTTCAAATCAGTACCTGCATATTTGCCATATAAAACAGTATCTCCAACTTTAACCGTTAATGGTTCGTCCTTTTTACCGTTTCCTACAGCAACCACAGTCCCTTTTTGAGGTTTTTCTTTAGCCGTGTCAGGAATGATGATTCCAGAAGCTGTTTGCGTTTCTGCAGCAGCTGGTTCCACGATAACTCTGTCTGATAGTGGTTTAATGTTTAGTGCCATATCGATAAAATGTATTTAATTTATAATTATTAATTGTTTTAAGTTAAATTTCACAAAGTGTGCCAAATTGATTTAACTGACATTATTACATATAAAAAATGCCAACTTTGACAAGTTGGCATTTTTTATATGATTTGGTGTTTTTTCTTATTGTTGAACTGGAGCTTCAGTTGTTGCTGCAGGAGCTTCAGTAGCTGGAGCTTGAGTTGCTGCAGGAGCCGGTTGTGGCATTGCTGGAGCAGTTACACTGTTGTCAATTAATTTAGAACCAGAATCACCGTACGTTGAATTTAAAGTGATTGAAGAGAAAAGAATAAGGACCATCAAAAGACCTCCTAAAACCCAAGTACTTCTATCTAAAAAGTCCGTAGTTTTTTGAACACCACCCAACATAGAGCTGCTTCCACCAAGAGATGAAGACAAACCGCCACTTTTAGGGTTTTGTACCATGATTACCACGATTAACAAAAGACAAACAATTGTGATTAGTACTAAAAAGATTGTAAAC
>JAGHSS010000399.1 GCA_018065745.1 Candidatus Neoflavobacterium equi
GTATATTTGTAAGCATATTCAACACTTTAGAGTTTTTATGTGGAGGTAAACCCTAATTTTAAGAGAATGAACGCGATAAAAGTTGGAATCGTAGATGATGATCAATTGATCACTATGTTACTAGGTGAATTTTTAAATAAACAAGAAAATATTGATGTTGTTTTTTGCAATGTGGATGGTTATGAGCTGTTGAATACATTGGAAAAAGATCATCAAACAATTGACGTGCTTTTACTGGATCTCAAGATGAAAACTATTGACGGAATTAAAATGAGCGAAATTATTCGCGAAAAATATCCAGAGATTAAAATCATTATCCTTTCCTCCCACTACCAAGAAACTTCTTTGAGTTATATGCTTAAACTAGGTGTTGCTGCTTTTCAACCCAAAGGTATATCTCCAAAAATCCTCTCAAATATCATCCAAGTGGTATATGATACCAATATGTATTTAGACGATCAGCAAATCATGGTGCTCCGAAATCAAATCAGCCACAAGGTATTAAAACCGGTAATTGATGAAGACAATCTGACAGAAAGAGAACAGTCCGTCTTGATCTTGCTCTGCCATCAAAAAACGGCTAAAGAAATTGGTGAAACACTTTTCATCACCCAACGCACGGTTGAAGGGCATAAAAACAATCTGTTTATCAAAACTGGAGCAAAAAATGTGGTCGGTTTAATCTTATATGCTCTTCAAAGAGAAATTGTAAAAATCGAGGAATTACCTATGGTATAGGTAAAATTACCTGCATGCTTAAACAGGTGTTTTCCTACTTAAATTGATCTTATTAACCTGTAAATTTGATATCAATTTCGCTATATGTTTGTACTTCAATTAATATGTATCATAATACATCTCAATTTTATACACTTACCAAATCAAGTTATGATCTCAAAAAGCATGCTTGAAAACACCACCAATTTCAATGAAGTTAATGGAGTTAAATCTAATAAACTGATTAAGAATCAATTCATTCAACCCATTCACAAACAAAATAAAGAGCGCAACAAACAGGCGTCTCATTTTAGGTTCTAATCACCATTAGTGTTAATTTGAAATATTTTTCGTACATTTTTAGAAAAATAAACAAATGACACATATCAAAGATAAAACAGTTCTCATTACCGGTGGCGCATCAGGTATTGGTAAAATAATGGCACGCAAAGTTCTTGAAAAAGGCGGAAACGTGATCCTTTGGGACATCAATCCCCAAGGACTAGACCAAACAAAAAATGAATTGGAAACTTTGGGTACAATCGCTACCTATGTGGTAGATATTTCCAATATTGATACCCTAAACGCTACTGCAATCCAAACGCTTAAAGACCACCCTATTGTTGATATCTTAATCAACAATGCTGGGATTGTGGTTGGGACTTATTTTCACGAACACACCCAAGAACAAATTTTGAAAACCATGAGCATCAATGCCAATGCACCCATGCTGATCAGTTCTCACTTCCTCCCTTTAATGATTCAAAGAAATTCAGGTCACATCTGTACCATCGCGTCTTCTGCATCATTTATATCCAATCCCAAAATGGCTGTTTATGCAGCTAGTAAATGGGCCGCTTTTGGTTGGTCTGACAGTGTGCGCATTGAAATGAAAAAATTGAAAAGTGCTGTAAAAATAAGTACGGTTACCCCATATTATATCAACACGGGGATGTTTGATGGTGTGAAATCCCTTATTCCAATATTAGATCCTGAAAAAACGGCTTCTAAAATTATTAGAGGAATTGAAAAAAATACCAAAGTCATCAGCATGCCGTGGAACATGCAATTCATCAGATTCTTCCAAGGCATCTTTACCATCAATTTCTTTGATTGGTTTGTAGGTGATATATTGGGAATATACAAAACAATGAAAGATTTTAAAGGTAGATCCTAATCAACATCTAATTCAAAAAAAAGTAAAATATACCAAGGTGAATTTTACTTTTTTTATACTTATTTTTGTCGTAAATAAAACATTATGACAGCACTAAAAAAAATGCTGCTAAACCTGTTCTTCTGTCTTGTACTATCTGTAGTAATGGGATCCTTATGTGCACTTTTTTTATACGGCTTGGAAACGGTAACGCAACTTAGAACACAACATCTAAAATTGGTATACTTACTGCCGTTTGCTGGTCTATTGATAACTTATTTATACAATAAATACCCACGTGCTCATGGAGGAAACAACCTTTTATTAGCACATGCAGCATCCCCAACAGCCTCTATCCCTCCACAGATGGCGCCTATGGTATTTATCAGTACTTTGATTACACATCTTTTTGGTGGTTCTGCTGGTAGAGAAGGTACTGCAGTTCAACTTGGTGGTGTGATGAGTGCGGAATTGTACAAACGTTTTAAAAACGCTTTTAAAAACTTTAACTTGGAATCCACAGCCGTGATTTCCTTGGGTATTAGCAGCGGTTTTGCAGGAGTTTTTGGAACTCCAATCACAGCAACCTTATTTGCTTTTGAAATTTACAGAACTAAAAAAATCAATATTTACCAATTTCTAACTGTTGGATTGGCAGCATTTGCAACAGATTTTGTCTGCAGAAAATACCCCATTCACCATTCCTTTTATCCTTATATCTCTCAAATTCCTGAATTGGATTTTATTCTTGTTGCCAAAATTATTGGATTTGGAATGTGCTGTGGATTGGCTGCTTTTACATTTACCTTCCTGCTGAGAATGATTAATAAATACAGTAAAAAAGCACTTTCAAATGGATATTTGAGAATATTCACGGTCGGAATTGTACTTGTTGGATTGTACCAGTTGTTGGACACTACTGTGTTTATGGGATTGGGAATTGATACCATAGCTGCTTCTTTTACAGATGAACAACCCCTCTCCTATTTCTTGTTGAAAATTGGATTTACAGCACTTACTTTGGGAATTGGGTTTAAAGGTGGAGAAGTTACCCCCTTGTTTTTTATTGGGGCGTGTTTAGCTGCCGCATGCAGCAGCTATTTCCACATTCCCTTATCTTTTATTGTCGCCTTGGGGTTTGTCAGTGTTTTTGCCGCTGCAGCAAACACCCCCTTAGCATGTGCTGTTATGTGTGCTGAACTATTTGAATGGAAGTTACTTCCCTTTGCATTGATCAGTTGTATAATAGCCTATATTTTTTCAGATCCCAATGGAATCTATACTGCTCCAAATGAGAATAAATACAAATTTTTCAAGTTGTTTAAACTGTAGTGGTCAGGTTGTTTTTTCTGGAATCATAAATTAAATTCTGAGCCAACTCAAACATGTGAGCTTCAGATTCATAAAAGTGCATCATGTATCCCGCAGTGTTGACAAACACAAACAAATCTCCAATTTGTGGCATGCTTTTGAAGGCAATTTTTCTTTTGAGAATTAATTCTGACTCCAAGCAATAGCCGCCCACAAGAAATCCAGCAACCGTTTCTTCTTCAACCTTTGACTGAGGAAGGTGTATGGGATCCAAGAGAAAATCTGCACTGGAAGAGCGCAATTGTGTTCTGTTCATTTCCAACCCCACCATCAAATTTCCAGCGGTATCCATTTTTCTGAAACAGACCCGTGCAACGGTTATCCCCGCTTGATCCATTAAAGATCTCCCCGGTTCAATGCGCACCTCCACATCCAAATCTTTTAAAACTGCTGCTACAGTTGTTCCTGAAGCGTCTTTATATGACAAGACCTCCTTTAAAAAATCGCAACTGTGTACTTCATTATAGTAGGGATATACCAACGGTTCATTTAAAATGGAATCTTGATATACCGCCATTCCCAAACTGTCGTTCTGATAGGTAATTTCAGGTCCTTGGTTTAAGACTGACTTCTTCGATGCCTTGTGAAATTTGGACCACTGCTTTTCAGACTTTAAATAGTTAATTAATATGCCACCACCAAAATCAAGTATTTGAGTTTTTACTCCCAAACCGATACAGCGTTTAATCAGTGCAGCCGTTTGCAGCAAAGCTTCTGCTCTTTCTGGTATGGAATAGCCATTGAGGTGAAAGTGGAAACCCACAAATTTTAAATGCACCAAGGCAGAAGGTCCAGAGAAATGATTTTTAACCATCTCAAAAGCTTCTTCCAAAGAAAAACCAAATCTGGAATGCAGGGTTTTCCCTTCCACAACAAAACCAGAAAGTCTCAAAAATACAGGAATGGATTTATTGCGTTCAAAAGCCATTTGTTGGAGGGCGTGAAATTCATCCCAATTGTCCAACACTACTGCCACCTCTTTATCCAAAGCCAAAGCAAGGAGTTTTTTGGTTTTCACCGCTGCAGTAACCAAGAGATTCTTGGAGTGAATACCCGCTTCCAGACATTGAGCCAACTCTCTGTAACTTGCGGTATCAATCCCCTCATTGAGTCTAAAAGCTGCTTCTGGAAAGGCGATGATCTTATTTGCTTTGCGGGCAAAATAAATCTTGTTTTTCAATCCAAAGGAATCAAAAATACTTTTAAAGGATAATAAATTATTTTTAAAACTAGGCACGTGGTGGATGTTTATTGGGGATCCATAGTTTTCCAACGCTGTGGTAAGCAACAAGTCTTGGCTGCAAACTTTCTTGATCCAATCTGAAACCACTGGTTTTAGTTGGTAGAATTTAAATGACTCTTGCTTGTTCAGTTCCATGATTAATTTATTATGTTGTTAGCTATATATTCAATCCAATATGGAGTGGTGTCGTGTTTTGTTCTGGACAGGGTATCATTATCCAGCAAGTTGCCTTCATTTGGCGTGCCGTATAAAAAAATACCTTCGTGAACTTTATCTGCTCCAAGCAAACGTCCGCGGGTATCAATAGTGACTCCTCCAAATACATATCCTTCATTTTCCAAAGGCACAGCAATGTGGTTTTCAATCAGGTTGCCATAAAAGGTATCTGTGTATTGCGGCCACTTTAAACGACCGATGCGTGCGTCCAAAAATTTTGTAAAACGCTTGGACCCCGATTTTGACTTCAAGTATACCGCACCCTCATGAACCGCCATTTTGGTGGTGTTCGCAAATGCAAAACGAATAACTTTTTGACGCAGCAAAGCCACCATTTTTTTCATGTTTTCCAACGGTGGACCATAACTTACCCTGGATAAGGAAGGATACCATTTCTGGTCAAATTCCCGTTGTGACGCCCCGGTAAACCCATTGTGTGCATACAATTGCGCAATAAAATCTGTCGCTTCCCTCCAAACTGCAGCAGCAGCCATTATGGGGCTTTCCAATTCGCCTTTTTCTGCCTCTTCAATCAAAATCTCCAAGTAGTCCAAGATGTATTCATTGTATCCCTCATGGGATTTGAACGTATTTGTTTGGGTTGGGAACAACAAACGCTCTATGGTAAACACCAAATTCCCCATCCCGATCATGTATTTCTCCACCTCGTGCTCATCACGGGTTTTAAGCAACGTACTGTAATAGGCAAAGCGAATTTCCTTGTCCAAAACGGGCAGTACAGAAGCGTTGAAATCCAACGGCTTTTGGGCGCTCATTTTCTTGATCCACTCTGGTGTGATGTATTTTAAAATATACCTTTTGGGCCCATATATGGGACTTCTTGGCAACATGGGCAGGTTGTTTCTTGAAAACGGATAAATGGTGATGGGCACCTGATCTGCAATATATTTGAACACCCCATCTTCTTCAACAAATTTGCCACCGCGTCCCTCTGTCAAGGTTAGGCTGGCGTCAATAAACGTCAATCCCATTCCCATAACAGCCAAATCAAACGACTTGTTTAAGTTTTTTAATTTTTCTGGAGGATAGGCACTTGAAAGATACAAAAAATCAGGATTATTATGTGAAATCTCCTGAACTTCAGGTAAATAATTTTCACAGCTGTTTCCAGTGCACAGATTTACGGACGCGTATTTTTGAGTTCTATTCCCCTGTTTTAAATAAATTTCATAATTGTTATCCTCATTAGGCTTTAAATCTGTTACCTGATCCACAATTAGATTTACCTTCAAATTGGAGGGTAAATTTTGTAACAATTCCATTAATGCATCCAGCAAATAGTAGCCTACAACCGCGCGAGACGCATAGTCTGTAGGTTCAATATCATTGGTTTCTGAGGTGTGGTATTCCAACCATATTTTGAGGTTGAAACGGTTATTTCCCGTCTTGTCAGAACAGGTTTTGTGCCAACAGTTGATGTTGCCAATGCAGTAATTGATCAGCAAGTAATCATCCAAAGCAATGTCAAAATTTGGACCAAAGCCAAAGCGCATATCTGCATTAAACCAGTCCACCACAACCAATTGATCTTTTGGTTGGGTTTCCATGAATTTTGAAAGGTTGTCCAACGCATAAAAACCCTTTGGACCACCGCCAATAACGGCGAGTTGGGCAGGTTCTGGTTGGCTTTTTTGGGAATTGTAAAAACGGTTGAAATCCTCCCTTAATTGGAGCATATCAGCGTTTAAATGTTTTGTTTTCCAAATCATCACTTAGGATTTAAGAAGGATATTAGAAACCCAATCTTCATTGTATATGGTGTCCAGATAACGTTCACCGTCATCACAAATCAATGCCACCACTGTGGCGTCTTTTTCAATTTGAGGGGCAAATTTCTCAATTGCTCCCACCACTGCTCCAGCGCTGCCGCCTGCCAGTATGGATTCCTTATCCAACAGCTTGTAACAGCCCGCTATGGATTCCTTGTCAGACATGTGCACCACATGAGGCACCAAGTCCCGATTCAGAAAATGAGACGGACAACTGGCACCCATACCTGGAATTTGTCGCTTTTGAGCTGGAGTACCAAAAATGACACTCCCAAGAGCGTCCACTGCAATGAGTTTGGTCGCGTAATTGCCTTTTTTTATCTGAGCTGCCATTCCCATCAAGGTACCACAAGTACTGGTGGGAACAAACATATAATCTGGTGCTTTTCCCAGGGTTTCCACAATCTCATCAAACGTTTTTGTATGTGACAAGGGGTTGTTGGGATTTTGATATTGGTTGGAGGTAAAGCTATTTTTAATGTTGTGCAACAATTCTTTGACTTTTGCCAAACGGGTATTTAAATACCCTCCTTTGTCATCTGGCTGGGTTACTTGTACAATCTTTGCCTTGAACAATTGCAGTATTTTAAGTACTTGGGGATTGATGTAGGGATCTACCACCAAAACCAAAGGGATTTTAAGATAAGCACACAGACGTGCCAAGCCGATGCCCATATTTCCCGATGTTGATTCAATGATGGTGGTCTTTTGGTTAATTAACCCTTTGTCCAGCGCATCTTCAATAATTTTTAAAGAACTTCTGTCTTTCAAACTTTTACCAGGATTCATCATTTCCAATTTGCCAAAAACGTCAAATGAAAAATTTTTAGAAAAATGTTCCAATGCAATTAGAGGTGTATTCCCTATCAATGAAATAATTCCCGTTTGAACCTTATTCTCAATCATCATATCCTTTAATTTTATTAGAGATATTGAACTACAATCCTCTAA
>JAGHSS010000091.1 GCA_018065745.1 Candidatus Neoflavobacterium equi
AAATAAATTAAATAAGGAATAAATAAACTATACATAAAAAAAAAGATATTGTTTTAAACGAGATCTTATTTTTTATAGAGATTTAAAATTTGCTGTATTCACTACAAATTATTTTTCATTTTTTGTTGAATTTGATCCAAACACAGGTTGTTAATACTTCCTTCATGTGTGTGTTTTGTCTCAGCAGGTATGGTGAATGTCCCGTTTTCAATTTGTTCTGCTACAATTTTGTAAGCATCTCTAAAAGGAACTCCGGCAACAACCATTTCATTTAAGGTATCTACTGTAAATGAATATTTGTATTTAGGATCATCAAAGATGTTTTCCTTAACAGTGATGTCTTTTATAGCATAATGCGCCATAGACAAACACGCTCTCAAATTTTCAATTGCTGGGAACAAACCTTCTTTAAGCAACTGCATCTCACGGTGGTATCCACTTGGCAAGTTGTTAGTGATTAAAGTCAATTCATAAGGCAAAGCCTGAATTTTGTTTGATTTACCTCTGATCAATTCAAAAATATCTGGATTTTTTTTGTGAGGCATGATACTTGAACCAGTAGTTAAATGTCCTGGTAGAGACATAAAATCAAAGTTTTGGCTCAAATATAAACAGACATCCATTGCTAATTTTGACAGTGTTGCAGCAACGCTGGCCATTGCAAAAGAGGTTGTTTTTTCAGCTTTTCCACGACTCATTTGCGCAGCAACTACATTGTATTTCATCGTTGCAAATCCCAAGTTTTGAGTAGTTTCTGTGCGGTCAATTGGAAAGGAACTTCCATAACCAGCAGCAGATCCTAATGGGTTTTGATCAACTACTTTTAAGGCAGCGTTTAACAAAGTAACATCGTCAATCAAACTTTCAGCGTATGCAGAAAACCAAAGTCCAAAAGAAGAGGGCATAGCTACTTGTAAATGCGTATATCCAGGTAAAAGAACGTCTTTATGTGTCTCTGCTTTTGACATTAACAGATCAAATAATTCACGAACCAACTCTTTGATTTGTTGGATTTCAGCTTTTAAATACAAGTGAACATCCACCAAAACTTGGTCGTTTCTTGAGCGTGCTGTGTGAATTTTTTTTCCAGCGTCTCCAACTTTTTGAGTTAAGACGTATTCAATTTTGGAATGCACGTCTTCAAAAGAATCTTCAATAACAAAGTCTCCTGCTTCAATCTCAACAAGTATTTCTTCCAATCCTTGAAGTAATTGATTTTTTTCTTCCTCCGTAATTAACCCTACTTTGGCAAGCATTTTTGCGTGACCTATGTTTCCAATAGCATCATATTTTGCTAAAAGTACATCAAGTTCTCTGTCATTACCTACAGTAAAATGTTCAATTTTTTTGTCTGTAGGGATTCCTTTTTCCCATAATTTCATATATGTGATCTTTTAGTGGAGTAGGAAGTCGTTTAACATTTTAATGTAAAGATCTATTCCTTCCTCAATTTCGTGAATATAAATAAATTCATTGGCTGTATGAGAGCGCAAAGAATCTCCAGGTCCTAATTTTAAAGATTGACAACTCAATACAGACTGGTCTGAAAGTGTTGGTGATCCATAAGTTGTTCTTCCCAAAGCAATACCAGCTTTTACCAAGCCGTGTTCTTTAGAAATAGCAGAGGAGTTCAAGTTCAATGATCGAGCGTGAACATCTGCTTTGACATGTTTCTGAATGTGCTCATAAACTTCAACGTTGGAATATTTATCATTGACGCGAACGTCAACAACCAAAGAACAATTGGCAGGTACCACATTGTGTTGTTTTCCAGCATTGATTTGAGTTACCGTCATTTTTACAGGACCTAATACTTCAGATACTTTTTCAAATTGGTAATTCTGGAACCACTCAATTGTTTCAATTGCATTGTAAATTGGGTTGTCAGGATTGACGTGTGCGGCATGACTAGCAGTCCCGTGCACTTCAACATCTAATACTAACAATCCCTTTTCAGCAATAGCCAATTGCATTAGTGTTGGTTCACCAACAATGGCACATTCCAATTCTGGAAGGTGTTTCAACACGCTGTTTAAACCGTGCTTACCACTGCTTTCTTCTTCACCAGAAGCCACAATAACTAAATTGTGTTTCAAATTTTCACGGTTGTAGAAATAAGTGAATGTTGCGATTAAAGAAACCAAACAACCCCCCGCGTCATTACTCCCCAATCCATACAATTTTCCATCTTCTACAAAAGCTTTAAATGGATCATTGGTATAGCCTTGATTAGGTTTTACCGTGTCGTGATGTGAATTCAACAAAACTGTTGGTTTTGAAGCATCAAAATGTTTGTTATAAGCCCAAACGTTGTTGTTTTCTCTTTCAAAAACAATGTCGTTGTTTTTAAACCAAGTTTCAATTAATTGTGCCGTTTGATCTTCTTCTGACGAAAAAGATTGGGTTTCAATTAAATTTTTTAATAGCTCAATAGCCTCTTGGGTCAATGTCGCGATTGATTTCATTCTGTATTTTTTTATAAGCTAATGGTCGTGAAATGATCTTTACTTGCAATAGCTGTGTGATGTCCAATGATGATGCTTTTTACCCCTTTGTTCAAGGCTTCAAAACAATTGTCTAATTTAGGAATCATCCCAGAATGTATGGCATTTTTTTCGCGCAAATTTTTGTATAATTTTTCATTGATGTTTTTGATCAAAGAGTCCTCATTATCAACGTCTTCCAGCACACCGCTTTTTTCAAAACAGTAGTAAAGTTTGACATTGTACAATTCTGAAAGGGCAATTGCAAGCTGACTTGCAATAGTATCAGCGTTTGTATTTAATAATTGTCCCTGTCCATCATGTGTAATTGCACAAAAAATAGGCACTATATTTTGAGTCAGAATGTTATGGATGAACGTTGCATTAACAGCAACGACATCACCCACAAATCCAAAATCTATATTTTTAAAAGGTCTTTTGACAGACAAGATACTGTTGCCGTCAGCTCCAGTCAATCCCAAGGCATTTTGTCCAAGGGATTGCATTTGAGCGACCATTTTTTTATTGAGTAAACCGGCATAAGTCATGACCACGATATCAAGCATCGCAGCGTCAGTTACGCGTCTTCCTTCCACCATAAGTGGTTGGATACCCATGTATTCAGCTAGTCTTGAAGCTTCATTTCCACCACCGTGAACCAAAATCTTAGGTCCATTAATAGTTGAAAAATCTTCCAATATCTGAGCTAAAGCTACCGGGTTATCTAAAACTTTTCCGCCAATTTTCACAAGCGTAAGTGCTGGCTTATTCTGCATCTTTTAATATTTGTGTGATGATTGCTTGAGCAGCATAAGTTCTGTTGTTAGCTTGATCAATAACGATTGATTGTGGTCCATCCAAAACTTCATCTGTTACAATTTGATTTCTTCTAACAGGCAAACAGTGCATGAATTTTCCATCATTTGTCAATGCCATTTTCTCAGCGGTAACTGTCCAGTTTTCATCACGAGATAAAATCTTGCCATAATCTGCAAAACTACTCCAGTTTTTAGCATATATAAAGTCTGCGTCTTTAAATGCCTCATCTTGGTTGTAGGTGATTTTTGCGTCTTTAGTTACAGCAGGATCCAATTCATATCCTTCAGGGTGTGTAATTACAAAATCCACATCTGCTTTCAACATCATTTTAGCAAAGGAATTTGGAACCGCATGCGGTAATGCCTTTGGATGTGGTGCCCAAGTCAAAACCACTTTTGGACGTGCTTTTGTTTGGTACTCACTGATGGTTAACATATCAGCTATGGCTTGCAATGGGTGCTCTGAAGAACCTTCCAAACTAATAATTGGTTTGGTTGCATATTTGATGAATTGATTTAACACATATTCTTCTGAATCTTCTTTTTTGTTAATCAAAGAAGGGAAGTTGCGAATGGCAATTACATCACAGTATTGTGAAATAACATTTGCAGCTTCTTTGATGTGTTCAGATTTATTTCCATCCATGATGGCACCATCTTCAAACTCCAATGTCCAACCTTCTGTATTCAGGTTTAAAACCATGCAGTTCATGCCCAAGTTCATCGCTGCTTTTTGAGTACTCAAACGCGTTCTTAAGCTGGGATTGAAGAACAACAAACCAATGGTTTTGTTTGTACCCAATGCTTTATTTGCAAAAGGAGCTGCTTTGATTTCTTTTGCTGCTGAAATTAAACCGTCCAGGTCTTCTATTTGGTCTACTGAGATGAAATTTTTCATGTTATAATAGAATAGGTGTTATAAACTAGTTAATGCATTTTTAAGTCCATTGATAAAGAAATCAATATCCTCTTTTGTAATTGATAAAGGAGGAAGAACACGCAATAAGTTATTTTGTGATGCACTACCAGTAAAGATAGATTCCTCTAAAATCAATTTTTTTCTCAAGTTTGCGATTTCAAAATCAAATGCAACTCCAAGCATTAATCCACGTCCTTTGACTTCTTTAATTTCTGGAATTTCAACAATACGTTCCATAAAGTACGCATTAATTGAATTTACATTTTCAATCAATTGATCAGCAACCATGGTGTCTAAAACTGAAATTGCAGCAGCACAAGCCAAGTGGTTCCCTCCAAAAGTAGTTCCCAAAAGTCCGTAAGATGCTTTGAATTCTGGAGAGATTAAAATTCCACCAATTGGAAATCCATTCCCCATACCTTTTGCCATGGAGATGATATCAGCTTTGATTTGGTGATGTTGGTGCGCAAAGAATTTCCCTGAACGACCATATCCACTTTGGATTTCATCTAAAATCAAAACCACGCCTTCTTGAGTACACAAGTTTCTCAACTCTTGGAAAAAAGTAGTGGTCCCTTGATCCAATCCTCCAACACCTTGAATTCCTTCAATGATAACTGCAGTAATATCTCCATTTGCAATTTCAGCTTTTACAGCTTCAATATCGTTAAGAGGTACAAATACAACCTGGTGATTTGCGTTGATAGGAGCAACAATTTTTTTGTTATCTGTCACTGCAACAGAGGCAGACGTTCTTCCGTGAAATGCTTTATTGAATGCAATAACCTTAGATTTTCCATTGTGGAAAGAGGCTAATTTTAATGCATTTTCATTTGCTTCTGCACCAGAATTACACAAGAAAACAGTATAGTCATCATATCCAGAAGTTTGAGCTAATTTAGTAGCAAATTCTTCTTGGATTGGGTTGATGATTGAATTGGAATAAAATCCAATTTTATTCACTTGTTCTGTAATTGCTTTTACATAATTTGGATGAGTATGCCCAATAGAGATCACACCGTGACCACCATAAAAGTCCAAATACTCTTTTCCGTTGTTGTCCCATACTTTAGCCATAAAAGCTTTTTCTGGAGCTATATCGTATACAGGATATACGTCAAATAAATTTTTCATACTGTTAAAAGTTACCAGATTTTAATTTTAAACCTGTGGTCTCTTCCAAACCAAATAAAAGGTTCATATTGTGAATGGCTTGTCCAGAAGCACCTTTGATTAGATTGTCTATTATGGATGTAATCAAAATTTGATTGCCATGTTTTTCAATACTCAAGATGTTTTTGTTGGTTTGTACCACCTGTTTCAGGTGGATTGCATCTTTGGTAACTGTAACAAAGACATGATCTTTGTAATAGTCTTGATACCATTGATAAACCGTCTCCAAGTCCAAATCAGTTTTCATATAGACGGTCGCAAAAATTCCGCGTGTGAAATCCCCACGATTTGGTATAAATAAAACATCCTCATTAAATCCTTCTTGGACTTGTGCTAAGTTTTGTTTTATTTCACCCAAGTGTTGGTGATTGAACGCTTTGTAATGTGACATATTGTTGTTTCTATAACTGTGATGTCCTGTTGCAGAAGGTTGAACTCCTGCACCTGTACTTCCAGTTGTAGCATTAATATGCAAACTGTCTGTCAGTGCATTGTGCTGTGCCAAAGGCAAAAGAGCCAGTTGGATGGCAGTAGCAAAACATCCAGGGTTTGCAATATAATGCGCATTGAGAATCGCTTCTTTGTTCAATTCAGGAAGACCGTACACAAATTGTTTGTCTCCAAAAAGAGCATCTTTTGTCAATCTGAAGTCATTTCCTAAATCAATGATGCGCGTGTGTTGGGCAAAGGTGTTTTTAGATAAGAAATCAATAGATTTGCCGTGACCCAAGCACAAGAAAACTACATTTACTTCAGGATTGATAGTCCCAGTAAATTCCAAATCAGTTTCTCCCAGTAAATCTTGGTGAACCGTTGCAATTGGTTTACCCGCATTTGTTGTACTGTATACAAAGTCTACTGTTGCTTTTGGGTGGTTTTGCAAAAGGCGCAAAAGTTCTCCAGCCGTGTATCCTGAACCACCGATGATTCCAACTTTAATCATATTTTAAGTCGTTTACTTGTGAGTAAATTGCTTGAGCATTACCCGTGATTTTAATAAATCCTTTCGCATCTTCAGCGCTCCATGCATTGTTCATTTCACCGTATTGACCAAATGAAGAGTTCATCAAATCAAATTTAGATTCAATACCGTCCAATGTGAAGTGGTAAGGTTTTAATGTTACAATAACATCACCAGTTACTGAACTTTGAGAGTCTTGTAAGAATCCTTCAATGTTGCGCATTACTGGCTCCAAGAATTGTCCTTCATGGAACAACATTCCATAGAAGTTACCCAATTGGTCTTTCCAGTATTGTTGCCATTTAGTCAACGTGTGTTTTTCTAACAAATGGTGTGCTTTAATGATAATAAGTGGAGCAGCAGCTTCAAAAGCAACACGTCCTTTAATACCAATAATAGTATCTCCCACGTGCGTATCACGACCGATAGCAAATTTATTAGCTAAATTTTCCAAAGTCACGATGTTTACTGTTGGAATGTCTTTAACTCCATTAACAGCAACAAGTTCCCCTTTTTCAAAAGTCAAGGTTACTTTTTCAGGAGTCGTTTTTTCCAATTGTGATGGATAAGCTTCATCTGGTAACGGTTGGTTAGAAGTTAAGGTTTCTTTACCACCTACAGATGTTCCCCAAATACCTTTATTGATTGAGTATTGTGCTTTTTCCCAAGAGTAGTTTACCCCGTTTTCTTTTAAAAATGCTACCTCTTCTTGACGAGATAATTTCAAGTCTCTAATAGGAGTGATGATTTCAATTTCTGGAGCGATTGTTTGGAAAATCAAATCAAATCTGATTTGGTCATTTCCAGCACCTGTACTTCCGTGAGCAATAGCAGAAGCTCCTTGAGCTTTAGCATATTTAATACACTCTAATGCTTGGAATACACGCTCAGCAGATACAGATAATGGGTACGTATTGTTTTTTAATACATTTCCAAAAACTAAGTATTTGATTGCTTTTTCATAATATTTTTCAATAATATCTAAGTTCGTGTGCTTTGCACTTCCCAACTCATAAGCGCGGTCTTCAATGGCTTTTAATTCTGCTGCATCAAAACCACCTGTATTGATCAATACGGTATGTACTTCAAATCCTTGGTGTTGTAAATATTTAAGACAATATGAAGTGTCTAATCCACCACTGTAAGCTAAAACTACTTTTTTCATCACTATTATTTTTTTAAGAAAAGGGCTTGTTTAATTTTTTTTAATCTCTTTAATACTTTTTTGTCAAAAGTATAGCTGTGGTCAGGAGCTGCTGCCGCTGCCGCTGCCGTCATATTTTTTTTGTCTTGTGCAGGATCATAAAGCATTCCTGTGCACAAACACATTTTGTTTTCTTTGCGTTGAAGGATATCAAAATTGATACATGTTTTACAACCCGCCCAGAACGTTGGGTCGTCTGTCAATTCAGAAAATGGAACCGGTTTGTATCCCAAGTCAGAATTGATTTTCATCACTGCCAATCCCGTTGTAATTCCAAAAATTTTCGCTTCAGGATATTTTTTTCGAGAGTAGTCAAACGTGAAGGTTTTGATTTGTTTGGCCAAACCATATTTTCTGAAATCTGGATGTACAATCAAACCTGAATGCGCAACATAATTTCCATGAGACCAAGTCTCAATATAGCAGAACCCCGCAAACCTTCCGTCAGGAGCTATGGCGATGATGGCTTGTTCTTGATCAATTTTTTTGTGAATGTATTCAGGTGTACGCTTAGCGATACCAGTACCTCTCACTTTTGCAGACGTTTCTATTGTGTCCACAATTTCTTGTGCAAAATGATAGTGCTCTTTCTGAGCAATCATGATTTTTACATCCATTATAGATAATCGATAAAATATAAAATGAAACGAAATAGTATGGGATAAAATTGGAAAGCAATCGTTAAAATGCAGCAATCCTTTGTAGTTTTAACAAACTACTGTATAATCCTGATATATGT
>JAGHSS010000215.1 GCA_018065745.1 Candidatus Neoflavobacterium equi
ATCCAGAAGAAATGGTAAGACCAATGCGTGCAGAATTGACTGACGCAGGTTTTCAAGAATTATATACAGCAGAAGACGTAGTTAACACAATTGATCAAGAAGGAACAACTTTAGTAGTTGTAAACTCTGTTTGTGGATGTGCTGCAAGAAATGCACGCCCAGGAGCAATCATGAGCTTAGAGAACGAAAAGAAACCAACAAGAATCGTTACTGTTTTTGCTGGAGTGGACAAAGAAGCTGTGAATGCAGCAAGAGAAAAAATGTTCCCAGTTCCACCTTCATCTCCAAGTATGGCTTTGTTCAAAAACGGAGAATTGGTTCACATCTTGGAGCGTCACCACATTGAGGGTAGACCTGCTGAGTTAATTGCAGAGAACTTAAAAGACGCTTATAACGAAAACTGCTAATTACACGTGTTTTTAGTACTTTAAAACCACGAATTAATCGTGGTTTTTTTATTTAAAAACCTATATTTGCCTCAAATTTGTAACATGAAAAAGTTGATTTCATATCCACTAACCGTCCTTTATTTTATTGCGCTGGTTTTGTGTTTATTAATATTTCATCCGATACAGTGGATTTGTTTTAATTTATTTGGATATCAAGCCCATAAAAAGTCTGTAGACTATTTGAATTTATCACTACAGAGTTGTGCTTACTTACTGTTTTCTAAATACAGTGTTACAAACAGGGAGTTGATCCCAAAAGATGTGCCCATCATTTTTGTAGCCAACCACCAAAGTATGTATGACATCATTGGTATTATTTGGTTTATGAGAGATTGGCACCCAAAATTTATCAGCAAAATTGAGTTGGGAAAAGGAATACCAAGTGTTTCCTACAACCTCAACCACGGTGGGAGTGTTTTGATTGACAGAAAAGATCCTAAACAAGCCCTTCCAGCCATTAAAAGCATGGCTGAATACATAGAGAAATACAAACGTTCTGCTGTGATTTTCCCTGAAGGAACCCGCAGTAAAGATGGAAATCCAAAACGGTTTTCTGAAAACGGTTTGAAAATATTAGCTAAATATGCTCCAAATGCATACATAGTTCCCATTTCAATCAACAATTCTTGGAAAATGCTAGAACACGGCAACTTTCCTATGGGAATTGGTTTAAACCTAAAATTCACCGTTCACGAGCCCATGGCTGTCAAAGATTACCCGTTTGGGGAATTGTTTGAAAAGACAGAAAAAGCGATCGTGGAAGGAATTAAAAATTAAAAATTATGTCAATACAAAACGTACGACTTGAAGTAATGCAGTTTTTGGAAAAAAACGTGGATAGCTTTATGGATCAATTCTTGATCCCTGTCGAAAAAATCTGGCAACCAAGTGATTTATTGCCTAATTCAGAAAGTGAAAACTTTATGGAAGAGGTAAAAGAATTAAGAGAATTGGCAAAAGACCTTCCTTATGACTTCTGGGTTGTAATGGTTGGAGATACAATTACTGAAGAGGCGTTACCTACTTATGAGTCTTGGTTATTAGACATGGAGGGAATCGACCAAAGAGATAGTGAAAATGGATGGGCCAAATGGTTCAGACAGTGGACAGGTGAAGAAAACCGTCACGGTGACTTATTGAACAAGTATTTATACCTTTCAGGACGCGTAAATATGAGAGAAGTAGAAATCACGACACAACACTTGATCAACGATGGATTTGACCCAGGTACTGATAGAGATCCATATAAAAACTTTGTCTTTACAAGTTTCCAAGAGTTAGCAACTTATGTTTCTCACAACAGAGTTTCTAAATTGGCTAAACAATATGGGGATAAAAAACTGTCTAAAATCTGTAATCTTATTGCAGGTGATGAAATGAGACACCACCACGCTTACAGTGAGTTTGTGAACAAAATTTTCAAGGTAGACCCTTCTGAAATGATGTTGGCTTTCCACTATATGATGAAAAAGAAAATTACCATGCCTGCAAACTTGATTCGCGAATCTGGTGGAAGCATGGGAACAGCGTTTGAGAAATTCTCTGACTCTGCACAACGCATTGGAGTGTATACTGCAATGGATTATGTGGACATCATGCAGAAATTGATCAACCGTTGGGAAATTGACAAAATCAACGGGTTGACTGACGAGGCTGAAAAAGCACGTGACTACCTGATGAAACTTCCAGGACGTATGACCAAATTGGCAGAGCGTATGGTTGTTGGTCAAGAAGTACAAGAATTTAAGTGGGTTACTCCTGCGTTAATTAAATAATATAAAAAGCTGAATAGTCTCTATTCAGCTTTTTTTAATACAGCTTTTATGACGCTTATTCAAAACACCATCAGCTTTGTAAAAAAACAATTGGAACACGCGGAGTCAGGACATGATTGGCACCATATTTCAAGGGTTTACAACAACGCAAAACGCATTGCTGAACAAGAAGACTGCGATATGCAAATTGTGCAGCTTGGCGCGTTATTACACGATATTGCGGACAGTAAATTTCACAACGGTGATGAAAGCATCGGCCCTAAAGTGGCAGGTGAGTTCCTGGCTGCTCAAAACTGCAGTCAAGAGGTGATTGACCACGTGGTTAAAATCATTGAAAACATATCATTTAAAGGGGGAAATACAACCAAAACATTCCATTCATTGGAATTGGACGTTGTTCAAGACGCTGACCGTTTGGATGCTTTGGGCGCTGTGGGAATTGCCAGAACTTTTAACTATGGCGGTTTTAAAAACACCCCGATCTATGATCCTGAGGTGGCTCCAAAAATGCAAATGACCAAGGAGGAATACAAAAACCACAGAGGGACAACCATCAATCACTTTTATGAGAAATTGTTGCTTTTGAAAGATTTGATGAACACCAAAACAGGGAAGGAAATGGCACAGGGCAGACATGAATTCATGGAAGTTTTCTTGAGCCAATTTTACAGTGAATGTGACGGTGAGAAATAAAAAAAAGAAGCTTTCCCTAAGGAAAGCTTCTTTTTTTTTGCGTTAGTGATGGCAGCGGTATCCTTTTTAATGTGCTGTAGTGAAACGCAAGCGCATTAAAAAGATATAGCGGACAGCACGGCGGTGGCTGAGAGCAACGAAGCCGCAGCAACGCCCAACATATTTTATTTACCTGGGAAAACAGGCTTTCTCTTTTCTAAAAATGCAGTGGTCCCTTCTTTGAAGTCTTCTGTACCAAAACAAGTTCCAAAGTTGTCAATTTCCACCTGGTACCCGTTCACGCCGTCTTGGAAGTTTGCATTGATCGCTCCAATGGCATAACCGATGGCTACTGAGGAATTTTTGACAATTTTAGTTGCAATACTATTGGCTAACGTCAACAACTCTTCTTGTGGCACCACATGGTTTACAAGGCCGTAATTTAATGCGGTTTGGGCGTCAATCATGCCTGCAGTCATCACCAATTCCATGGCGCGTCCTTTGCCAATCAACTGGGCCAAACGCTGGGTCCCTCCATATCCAGGAATGACTCCCAAAGAGGTTTCAGGCAATCCCATTTTGGCGTTGTCAGAAGCAATTCTCAGGTGAGATGCCATGGCCAATTCAAGCCCTCCACCCAAGGCAAAGCCATTGATAGCGGCAATTACTGGCGTGGTCATATTCTGTACAAAATCAAATAACAAAGCCTGTCCTTGTGCTGCTAATTGCGCGCCTTCTGAAACAGAAAAACTTGCAAATTCAGAGATGTCGGCTCCGGCAACAAAGGCCTTTTCTCCAGATCCTGTCAAAATAATAACTTTGATAGAAGAATCTGCGTTTAAAGTTGTAAAAGCATGGTTAAGCTCTTCAATTGTCGCTTTATTTAAAGCGTTTAGTTTTTCAGGACGATTAATCGTTACTTGAGCAATCGCTTGACTGTTGTCTACTAAAATGTTTTGGTAATTCATATCTGTTGTTCGTTTGTTATCGGTAATAGCACGGTAAAGGTGGTGCCTTTACCAATTTCACTTTCAAAAGTTATGGATCCGTTATAACCTTCAATTATATTTTTAATGATCCCCAAGCCCAAGCCCATTCCACTTGATTTGGTCGTGAATTTGGGTTCAAAAATACGCAATCTGTTGGCCATGGAAATCCCTTTTCCAGTGTCTGAAACGGTGATTTTTGCAAACTCCCCTTCTTGTGTCAAATGGACGGCAACGGCTTTGTTGGCTGCGTCAGGATCTATGGCCTGCACCCCATTTTTAACCAAATTGGTGATGATGCGAATCAATTGCGAACGGTCCATCAGGACAATCATCTGCTCTTGGTCTGACTCAAAGGTAACAAAATCTTCATTGAAAATTTCCAATGCTAGCTTGACTACATGCACCATATCCAAATTCTCATTTTGTTGCACAGGTAGGGAAGCGAAATTTGAAAACGCTGAGGCTACAGAGCTCATCGTGTCAATTTGCTGTATCAAGGTGTTGGAATAATCCGTCATCTTCTCGTGGATTTTGGGATCCTCCGGGTTAAATCTGCGTTGGAAACTCTGAACGGTCAAACGCATCGGCGTCAATGGATTTTTGATTTCATGCGCCACCTGTTTGGCCATCTCGCGCCACGCCTCTTCACGTTCACTGTGCGCCAAAAGCTGGGCTGAACGCTCCAATTCATCCACCATCTCATTGTATGAGGTGATAAGCGTGCGAATTTCCTTACTGGTCAATTCGTCTATCGGAATCTTTTCATTGAGCTGATTCAATTGGGTCAAACGCAATTTCTCTGATATATTTTGAAGTGATTTGGTGATATAACTACTCAAAAAGTAAGCAGAACCAACGGTGAGCACCAACATAAAGAGATATACCTGTCCAAAGCGCAACATGAAATTTTGCAACTCCTCTTGGTAAAAACTCGTTTCTTCTACGTATGGCAAATTTAAAATCCCCAAAGGTTTGAATTTATTGTCCTTCAAATAACTGTATGCAGAACGGTAGCGCTGCCCGTCGTGAATGCGCAAATCAACAAAGCGCTTACTTGGGGAAGCCTGAATAATTTTCAAAATCAAAGGATTGACACTTCTGGACATGGTGTCCACAGAAAAAGTACCTTTGGAAGAGATCAAGAGCTTGCCATCCAAGTCGTGGATGTTGATTTCCAAACTGTGGATGTTGGCCAATTCATGTATTTTATCCTTGAATATCAAAGGCAAATTAGCCGTACTCAACGGGTAAGTCGTGGTTGAAAGTATGTAATTTATATGTTCAGTAATAGCATCTTCTTTGCGCTCCAAACGGTCTTGATGGTAGACACGGGCTTCCTTCTGAAACTGGTATACAGATACCGCTCCAATCAACATGGAGGCCACAAAGGTCAACGCAATCATCGCGATAAAGATGCGAAAACGCAAAGATAGGCGCGCTACTTTTTTGACAACTGACATATTATTTGTTGTTTTTTTCTCTGATGTTTTTGTAAAACTTATATCCAAACATCAACAAAAAGGAAAACCCGATGATGCCTACAACACCGAATATCCAATTCAATGCATTTTTTAAAATTACTAAAAAAACTACTGAAAAAAGGATAATTGTAGCTCCTTCATTCCAAATTCTAAAAAATGATCCGGTCTTAGCCAAAGTTCCTGCCGCAACCTGCTTCACATATTGGTGGCATTTGAAGTGGTACAACCACAATAAAAGTACAAATCCCAGCTTGACATGCATCCAAGGTTGTTGGAGTAAAAAGGGATTGTCAATCAGCATGGACACCCCAAAGAGGGTTGCCAAAACCGCTGCTGGCCAGGTGATGATGAACCACAGCCTATCGCTCATCAGGGCATACTGTTTGGACAAAATATCGCGTTCCAACGTGGGTTTTGCCTGCGCTTCTGCATAATAGACAAAAAGCCGAACAATATAAAAAAGTCCGGCAAACCAGCATACTACAAATATAATATGTAGGGCTTTTAAGTATAAATACATAATTATGAGTTTGTGATCCACTGGTTAATCCAGCTTGCCATCTCATCCATCCACTGTGGACGATCATTCAGACATGGAATCATTTTAAAATCTTCACCTCCGTGTTCTTTGAATTCTGAACCTGCTTCCATCTCAATTTCTTCAAGCGTCTCAATACAATCTGCAACAAAGGCTGGCGTCACAACGGCAATGCGCTTCACTCCTTTTCCAGCAAGCATACGCACGGTTTCATCTGTTGGTGGTTGCAACCATTTGTCCATTCCCAATCTGGACTGGAACGTATTTGTGTACTGGTCTTCACGCAATCCCAATTGTTCAGCAACCTGTCTGGTGGTCTCCATACACTGGTGTCTGTAACAGAATTCATGTGCTTTTGAAGGGGTAACACAACATTTGTTGTCAATGGTACAGTGTGATTTGGTCACGTCAGATTTTTTGATGTGACGCTCCGGCACCCCGTGGTATGAAAACAAGACGTGGTCAAACGCATAGTTTGAAAGTTCCTCTTTCATCAGCTGGGCCAAATTGTCTATATACCCCTTTTTGTTGTAAAAAGAAGGCAATGTTGTGAATACCATATCTGGAAAGTGCTTTTGACGCAACTTTTCTGCCAAAACCAAAATCGTTTCAGTAGTAGCCATGGCAAACTGAGGATACAACGGCAGTAAAAACACCTCGCGAATCCCTTGTTCATATAATTTTCTCAAGCCTGATTCAATGGATGGATTTCCATAACGCATTGCCAATTCCACAGGAACGGTCACACGCTCTTGAATGGCTTTGTGTGTTCTCTTTGATATAACCATCAAAGGCGATCCTTCATCCCACCAAATCTTTTTATAAGCAGCTGCTGATTTCTTTGGACGGGTGTTCAAGATAATTCCTTTAACTAGTAAGGCACGAAATGGATAAGGCAGGTCAATCACGCGCTCATCCATTAAAAATTCATCTAAATATGGTTTTACCGCTTCTGGCGTTGGAGCCTCTGGCGACCCTAAATTAATGAGCAAAACTCCTTTCATGGTTTGTCTTTTATTTTTACAAAAATACTACCTAAAACTAAATTAAAC